>CAZDUE010000014.1:0-19223 GCA_964508575.1 uncultured Methanosarcinales archaeon | reverse complement strand
AAATATTAGAGCAAAAAGCAGATTCTACTGAAACTAATCAAGCAACTTCTTATTGGCTAGATTAGATGCGGTAGATTAGAGAAAAATAGCAACCTTTAAAAATAACTTAATAAATCCTTGATAAAATGGTTAAATCTGCACAAGAAACAACTCAAGAGATTACTGATTTTACAAAGTATGAGAAGGCAAGAATGATCGGCTCTCGAGCGTTACAAATTTCTATGGGTGCTCCATTCTTGATAAAGCTAGATGCTCAAGCTCTTGAAAATTTGAACTATAATCCTGTCGAAATTGCAAAGATCGAGTACACTGAAGGCGTTCTTCCAATAAGTGTTAAAAGACCTCTTCCGATTGTTAAAAGAGAAGAGTAGATTCTAGATAAAACAATTAAGTTTATTTTCTTTCAGTTATTTTTCCTTCTAAAGTAATGTCTAGACCAAGAGGAATGGAAACATCAATATGTACATTTCCAGTATTATCATATGTTCCATTTATTGTCCAATCAAATCCCCAGGGAATGATATAGTTTCCTGTAATCTTTCCATTTTTTACTTCCAGTTCTAGAGTTGTATCAAACTTAGGTCCAAAACGATCGATCTGATACGTATTTTCAGATGTTTGTTTTACATTCCAGTCAAATTCTGATTTTTCCACTTCTCCTTGAAAAAAACCAGAATCATAGGCACTTGCTGTAAAATGGGAACTTGTTAAAGCAAGACCAACATAAGTGTCAATTGAAGATTTTGTTGTTTTTCCAGTTATTCTTGCTCCAGGAAAAAAAGTTTTTTGGAGTTCTAAGTCAATATCACTTTTTTCATACATTCTTCTGGCTACAATTCCAGCAATAACAACAGCAAGGCTGTTCTTTGTTCTTCCCAATCCTGGACCTTTGCCAAATCCTGGCGGATCAGCATATTGACCGAGTAATCCTAATTCTGCAAGTACAACTCCTGATACTGCTACCTTTAAAAAGTGTCTTCTATTCATTTTCTCACCGAAGAGCATACGTTATTTTAACTATTTAAATCTTTTGTTTGTAATCTCTTTAAAGGAGTGAAAAAAATAGCAAAAGCAAAAAATTATTGCTAAAATTAGATTCTAGCAAACTAAGATTCAATTTAATTACTTATTATTTAAAAAAAAATCAAAAAAATAAATCACTTAAACTTATCAAATGGATCTTTTTTAGGTGCTTTACCATCAGTAACTGGTTTTACTTTTCCAAAAACTTTTGATCCTTCTGAATCTTTCAAGTGTTTATCAGGAAGCCCAAACCATGGAAGTCCTAATTGTTGGTATTTTTCAAAAGTTACTGGAGTTGTAGGAGCTCTATGCCCTGTTAATTGTTGAAAATCTTCAGATGAAACAATATGGACTAGTTCTACACCTGATGGTTCTGTTTTCCACTGTCCTGCTCCGTATGGATCTGTATAGATTTTTTGTTTTATTTCTCCGCCTCTTCCCAGACCCATACTTGTTTCAGATCTTCCTAAACATCTTGTGCCTAAAGTTTCAACAGATAAGCTATAACTTTCTGGTGATGCCCAAGATCCATCTGTAATGAACTCTTGAGGTGTTTGCTGTTTCTGCATTGGTTTTATTAAACAATAAACAACAAATTGCAATCCTCCAACTGTTTCTTTTCCTGTTATCTGGCCTTCTACTGTCTGACCAGATCCTAGTTCTGCAGCAACGAACTGGTAAATTTTTCCGTCAGGAGCTTTCCAGCCATCAAGCCATGGCTGAGGAGGAATCACTAAATAATTCTGAGAATTTTCTGAACTTTCAAGTTTTACGTCAAGTCCTGGTTCTTTTTTAGAATCAACTAAAGATTGATCAAACGGCTTTCCAGAGATTGCATTGATATTTCCTGCAGCCACGATTAAAGCTCTCGGCCGGTCTTGAGAATATCTTTCAAAGTTTATCCACATTGCTTCTTGTGCATACATTGGCATGAAGAAAGCACCATCTTTCCATTCAGAAGGAGCACCTAATCTGAAGTCATTTACGCTAAAAATAGGAAATTCTCCTAAGCCCGCAGGAAGATCATGTATATTTACCAGCGGAACTCTGCATGTTCTTTGAAAACTTATTTCTAAGCCACCAACGTTGACACTGCTCTTTTCATATTTTTTAATTTGTTCATATCCTCGTATCATTTTATTGCCTCCTAATCTTAAAAGATTTTCAGATTTTTTCAAAAAATTTTCAAAATTTTTACCCAGAAAATCATATAGAATAAAATCAAGTTTCAGAAATAATTTCTTTGCTTATATGATTAATATTATAGAATATAACTATAAGAAATCTAAAAAAACAATTAAGTTTAAAAACTAGAATTGAATCTTGAACTAAAAAGGGGAGTGTAATAAATATCAATTTTGATATATCTGATTTAATATCATCTGATTAGATTCATCAAGTTGATGAATACGCTTCAAACTGCTTAAAATGGCTAAGAAAAAATCATTAAAAACAAAAACTGTTGAGAATAAAATTAAAGAAGCTGATACAGCTTCTAAAAAGATTCATGCTAAAATAGATTCTAATCTGGAGAATACTGCTAAAACTTCAGCAGCCACATTTAAATCTGTAAAAAGCGCAAAATCTACTGCAGAGATTGAAGTTTCTAAGCAAGTAATTGACCAAGTTATTGGTCAAGATGAGGCTGTGAACTTAATTAAAAAAGCAGCTAAACAACGAAGACATGTTCTTTTGATAGGAGATCCGGGAACCGGAAAATCGATGCTAGGCCTTGCTCTTGCTGAGCTTCTGCCGAGAGAAAAACTCGTTGACATTATCGCGTATCCTAACGCTAATGACGAAAATCAACCATTGATAAGGACTGTTCCTGCCGGGAAAGCCAGAGATATTATTTTCCAGGCAAGGATGGAGTCAAACAAAGTTCTTAGAGGCCAGAATATTTTCTTATTTGTTCTCGCTATTTTGTCAATGATTGCTCCATTTTGGGCAAGATACTATTACAAATCAGATGTTATTTTCGCTGCATTTTTGATCGGTGGAATGATCTTCCTCGGATTGGTTGTTTTGATGATGAATCTTGGAAAAAGAATTGGAGAAGGAAGAGTTTCAATCCCTAAAGTTGTTGTTGATAATTTTGGAAAGAAAAACGCTCCTTTTCACGATGCTACTGGTGCTCACGCTGGTGCTTTGCTTGGAGATGTGCTTCACGATCCTTTCCAGTCAGGAGGGTTAGGAACTCCTGCTCACGAAAGAGTTATTGCAGGAATGATTCATAAAGCCAATATGGGAGTTTTATTTATCGATGAGATTGGGACTCTGGATCAGCATACTCAGCAAGAATTATTAACAGCTTTACAAGAAGGAAAGTTTCCTATTACAGGACAAAGCGAAAGATCTGCAGGAGCAATGGTTAGAACAGAGCAAGTTCCTTGTGCTTTTGTTTTAGTTGCTGCAGGAAATTTAGAAACAATACGAAAAATGCATCCCGCTTTAAGATCAAGAATTCGGGGCTATGGCTACGAAATCTATATGAAAGACACTATCAAAGATACTCCTGAAATCAGGGACAAGTTTAAAGTTTTCATTGCTCAAGAAGTTGTTAAAGATAAAAAAATACCTCACTTTTCTGAAGATGCTGTTAAAGAAATAATAACAATTGCAAGGCGCATGGCTAGCAGAAAAGGGCATCTTACTTTAAGGTTAAGAGAATTAGGAGGGATAATAAGGGCTGCAGGAGATATTGCTAAAGAAGAAAATGCTGAACTTGTAAAAAAAGATCATATTGCTAAAGCAAGAAAGCTCGCGAGAACTTTAGAACAGCAGATTGCTGATAAATATATCGAGCGTAAGAGAGAGTATGAAGTTATCAGAATAGAAGGAAGCCAAATTGGCAGAGTTAATGGGATGGCTGTAATCGGATCTGATCATGCTTTCTCTGGAATCATTCTTCCGATTGAAGCTGAAGTCACAGAAGGTGGAAAACAAAAAGAGATAATCGCAACAGGAAAGTTAGGAGAGATTGCTAAAGAAGCAATAAAAAATGTTTCTGCAATCATAAAAAAATATTTTGGAAGTGATCTTAGAAAGTATGATATTCACGTTCAGTTTTTGCAGACTTATGAAGGAGTTGAAGGAGATTCTGCATCTATTGCTGTCGCTACCACAATAATATCTGCACTTAAAAAAGTACCAATAAAGCAGAACATTTCAATGACTGGATCTCTCTCAGTCAGAGGAGAGGTTCTTCCTATAGGAGGAGTCACTTCAAAGATAGAAGCAGCTATTGAAGCGGGATTGAAAAAAGTAATTGTTCCTGCATCCAACATGAATGATATTGTCCTTGAAAAAGCCCAATTGGCAAAGATTGAGATAGTTCCTGTAAAAAACATTGCTCAAGTCTTGGAAGAGGCCTTAGATTGGAAAGGACATGAAGATGTTCTTAAGAAAATAAAAACAATGAACGGAAATCATTGATGGAAAAAAATCATACTTTTTATTTTTAAAATAAAAAAAAAAAACGATTCAGTCTTCTGCATCACTCATTTACCTTGTTAACTGCAATAACATCTTTCATGGCTCTTATTTCTGATAGTGCAGAATCAAAATCTTGAGGATTGCTATGAGTTAATTTAAGATAAACATTGACATTTTGCCTTGAACTTTTAGTAAATATTGACGAGACGTTAAGCCCTTTGCCTGCAATAATCGAGAGCAGATCAGCAAGTATTCCCACTCTGTCCTGCACTGTAAGAATTAATTTAGTTACATTTTCTTTTTTCTCTCCGATCCATCGCACTCCCACTACTTTTGTCTGATCCATATTTCTTGTATTCAAACATTCTTGGCTGTGAACAGTTATCTTGCCATCTTTTGTTAAAAAGGCAACTATCTGAGCTCCATGTTTTGGGCCGCAGCATTTTGATATTCTCAAGGGATCTTTTTTTCTTTTTTCATCCATGACTTCTATTTGGTTTTCAAGATTTTTCTCAGTCTCATGTTCTTCATGAGCAACTCCTTTTATGTTCAGAGCAGATCTTATCTCTGATTTTGCAAGTGTTGTTTTAACTAGTTTGAGCCAGTTTCTTGAGGGTTTAGAATTTGCAGAAGTTACTATCTCAATTATATCTCCTGATTTTAGAGAGTATTCAAGTGGTACTATTTGATTGTTGACTTTAGCTCTCTGACAATGATTTCCAATGTCTGTATGAACATGATACGCGAAGTCAATCGGTGTTGAGCCCTCTGGAAGTGTTATAGGATCTCCTTTAGGCGTAAAAACAATTATTTGATAAGCAAATAAATCAATTTTCATAGAATCAATGAATTCACGTGCAGAAACATCTTTTTTCCAGCTTAATATTTGCTTCAGCCAAGCTATTTGTCTGTCAAATTTCTTATCTCTTTCTGTATCTTTATATCTCCAATGGGCTGCTATTCCTTCTTCCGCAGAGTAGTGCATATCCTTAGTCCTTATCTGTATCTCTGTTGGTTTCTTATCAATCATGACATCTGTATGAAGGGATTGATATAGATTGGGCTTCGGTGTTGTGATGTAATCGTGAAATCTTCCTGGAATCGGACGCCATTTTGAATGAATCAATCCTAGAACCGTATAGCAATCTTCAACTGAAGGCACGATTATTCTGACTGCTGCAAGGTCATAGATTTCTTCAAACTTCTTGTTTTTCTTGGTCATCTTTTTATAGATACTGTAAAAATGTTTTGCTCTTCCTACAATTTTATATCTTACTCCTTTTGCATCAAGGACTTCTTTTATTATTTTTACAATTCTTTCGACTTCTTTTTCACGCTCTTCTTTTTTTGTAGATACATTTTTCTTAAGATTCTGATAAACTTCAGGATTCAAATATCTCAGAGAGAGATCTTCAAGTTCTGCTTTTATCTTATACATGCCAAGTTTGTAAGCTATTGGTGCAAAGATATCTAAAGTTTCTTGCGCGATTATCTGCTGCTGTTTCGGAGTTAAATACTTCAAAGTCCTCATATTATGGAGCCGATCTGCAAGCCGTATCAGTATAACCCGAACATCTTTAGAAGTTGCAAGTATCACTTTTCTTATGTTTTCTGCTCTATGATCTTCTTTGCTGTCGAAATGCATGGACATTATCTTTGTGACTCCAGCAACTAAACTTGTAATCTCATCACCGAATTCTTTTTTCAATTTTTCTTCAGTTATATCTGTATCTTCAACAACATCATGCAGTAAAGCAGCGCATATTGTTGCAGAATCTGCCTGCATATCAGTAAGTATTTCAGTGACTTTGACTGGATGTATGAAAAAGTCCTCGCCAGATGTTCTTTTCTGTCCTGTATGCGCTTTTTTTGCAAACTCATAACTCTTTCTTATAAGCTCAAAATTCGCATTAGGGTTGTACTTTAGAACTTTAGAGATTACTTCATTTACTGTGAGTAATTCTCCATTCTTGTTTTTTGGCTTGTCTTCATCAATCATTTTCAGATATTCTCAGATACATGCGCATTATTTAAATATTTGCCATTAATTTTGACTGATATGGATGAAAAATTGCATTGTCTTGGAATTGAAGGAACAGCTCATACTTTCGGAATTGGAATTGTCAGTTTTGATAGTAAAAAACTTAATAAGCAAAAAATACTATGCAATGTCAAAGATTCTTTCACCTCTGAAGAAGGAGGCATGATTCCCAATGTTGTTGCAGAACATCATAGTAAAGTTGCAAATAAAGTTTTAGAAAAAGCTCTAAAAACATCCAATCTTAAGATTGAAGATATTGACTTAATTGCATTCTCTCAAGGTCCTGGGCTTGCTCCCTGTCTTCTGGAAACTATGAATTTTGCTAAACAGCTTGCAATAAACTACAACAAGCCGATTGTCGGAGTTAATCACATAGCAGCACATCTTGAAATAGGAAAACAAATAACTCAAGTCAAAGATCCCATCTATCTTTTTGTTTCAGGAGCAAATACTCAAATAATAATTGAAGATTCAGACGGTAAAAATTTCAGGATATTGGGTGAGTGTTTATCATCTGCTTTGGGCAATGCACTTGACAAGTTTGCAAGAAATACAGGGCTTGGCTTTCCAGGAGGTCCGAAAATAGAAGAGCTCGCCAAAACCAAAGGTGCAAAATATATTGAACTTCCTTACGCTGTGAAAGGCATGGATGTTGATTTTTCAGGAATTGCAACAAAGGCAGAGCAGTTATTAAAAAAAGGATCTCCAAAGGAAGATCTTTGCTACTCGCTGCAGGAAACTTGTTTTTCAATGCTTGCTGAAGTAACAGAAAGAGCAATGGCTCATACTGGAAAGCGCGAGTGTATCGTTATAGGAGGGGTTGCTGCTAATAAAAGATTCTGTGAAATGCTTGACAATATGTGCAAGTCAAGAGGTGCAATATTTTATCCAGTTCCTCTTGAGTATTGTGGAGATAATGGGGCAATGATTGCATCTCGAGGAGTTATTGAAAGAGCAAAAGCAATTAAAGGAAAAGATATTGAGACCAGAAGAAAACTAGATATTAAACCAAGATGGAGAATTGATGATATATGAAAAAGCAAAAAGCCGCAAAAACAAAAAAAATCTTCATGATAACTAGCAACAAGAACAAGTTTGGAGAGGCAAAAATATTCATTCCTGAAATTGAAATGCTATCTATTGAACTGGATGAGATTCAAGAGATTGATCCTCATAAAATAATACGACATAAACTGAATGAAGCTTTAAAGCATTATGACGGTAAAAAACACAAAGATGCAATATTCTTAGTGGAAGATACTTCTTTCTCGCTGGAAGGAATGAACGGCCTTCCCGGACCTTTTGCAAAATGGTTTGAAAAGACTATTGAACTTGAGGGAATCTCCAAATTAACCCAGATATTCGGAGACAAGTGCACTGCAAAATCAATAATAGGGTATTATCATAATAAAGAGATTAAATTTTTTGAAGGACAACTAGATGGAAAGATAGTTTCTCCAAGAACAGGAAAAGGTTTTGGATGGGATTTTATTTTCATTCCTGAAGGATACGATAAGACTTTCTCAGAAATTCCTGAAATAAAACACAAAATCAGCATGAGAAGAAAAGCTTTTGAAAAGCTGAAAGAATATTTAGAAGCAAAGAAAAAATAAACAACTGAAATCATGGCAAAACCAAATAAAACTAAAGATTACGAAAACAAAGTTCAGCACACTAAAAAAGTTTATGAAAAGACTGCTGAGCATTATGATTCAATACGCAGAGATGTTTCTGAGATGAAATACTTGACAGATTTTTTCATCAAGAATGTTAAAGGCAATGAAATTTTAGACATGGGATGTGCTGCTGGAAGAGACGCCAAATATTTCCATGATGAAGGTCTTGATGTTACAGGGATCGACTTCACTAAAAAATTCATTCAGATGAGCAGATTAAAAGCTCCAAAAGCAAGATTTATCCAAATGGACATACGCGATTTAAAATTCAAAGATGATAAATTTGATGGGATATGGTGCTGTGCAGCTTTGTTGCACATTCGTAAGAAACAAGACAAAAAAACATTGAAAGGATTTAGAAGAATTTTAAGAAACAATGGACTTTTGTACATATCTGTAAAAAAAGGAACTGGGGAAAAGATGGTCATGAAAGAAGAGTATCTTGGAAACGAAAAGTTTTTCGCATTCTATGATAAAGAAGAATTTGAGGAATTAGTCAAAAAGTCTGGATTTAAAATAATGAACTCTTTTGTAGAAGAAAGAAAAGACAATGTTTGGATTAATGTTTTTGCATTTAAAAAATAACTAGCAAAATAATTCAATAAACAACATAAACATATAACTCCTCGAACATCTCAAGTTTTTCGTAATCAATCTGCTTAAAATTAAATTCATTTTTCTTAATAATTTCATTGACTTTCTCTTTTCCAGTCAAATTAGAAAAAACAATCAATATTTTCCCAGATTCATTCAGATGCTTTTTAGCTTGCGAGAAAAATCGTTCTAATATTTCGTGTCCGTATTTTCCACCTGTTGTTATCCTCTTAGATTCTTCATCCTCTCGAAGATCTTCATCATCATATTCAGGAAGATAAGGAGGATTAAAAATTATCAAATCAAACTTTCCTTTAACTTTAGAAAAAAGATCGGATTGAATTGCTTTAATTCCCTTCTTTTTAACATGCACAACTGCTTCAGGATTAATATCAACAGCAAGAACATTATCAGAATATTTCATTGCCTCTTCTGAAAGAATTCCAGAACCTGTGCCCATATCAAGTATTTTTTTGCATCTCTTGTCTTTCTTTGCAGATTCTGCATATTCTTTAATGTGCTTTGCAATTAAATACGAATCTTCTTCTGGTGAGTATATCATGTAAAGGTAGAAAAAGAAATGGTTTATAAATATAGCAGCGGACATAAATAATTGATACTTTCCGCTGCTATATTCAGAAGACAAAAAAAATCATGCTCAATATTTTTGGTCTTCTGTTATATTTTTTATTAATTTAAAAAGATTAATCTTAGAATTAAGTAATAAGACTTTCGTCCTGCTTCTGTTTTATTCTTCTATTTTTTTCTTCTTCAATTAACTTATTAAAAGATAATTCTAATTTTGCAACAGTAAGATTCGGAAATATATCAATCAACTCTTTTTTATTATCAGGATTGTATTTTTCACAATAATAGAATCTTCCATCTTCAAGTAAAAATTGGCTTTCCTGCTCGATCGTTAATTTTTTATCTTCTTCTGCACTGTAATATCTGAGATGATTATTCCAGTTATAATGATAATTTACTTTTCCATTTCTTGATAAAAAGCCCAGATGAAATTCAACAGAACCAGTAGTATATCCGTGATTTATTGTGTGAAAAGAGTGTATTAATCTGTAATTAAGAAAATCAGCCATCATTGAATCATTATGAATCTCAAGCAATAAACTTCTGAGAGCATTATCTTGAGGAGAATTTCTTTCTGAATTATGAATTGAGCAAGTTTCTATTTCTTCTTTTGCAGCACCTATAGAAGAATGAAAATTATTTACAACTTCATTAATATAAGTATCATAAGCTTTCTTTAATCCTGACACTGTGGATTGATTCATAATCTCCTCAAAATTTGACAGTATACCTAATTCCAGCATACTGAAGCATCATGTTATTTATTCTCCCCATCCATTTTCCTTCAATTCCTATTCTGTTGTTGTCATTTAATTTGTAATCAATTCCAGGACGTATCATTGATCTTTCAGTAGTTGTATTGTAATTAGCAAGCAAATCAACATAAAGTTTAGAAGTGTCTAACATAGCATTTGTATCAAATGTTTTTGATCCTAATTGATACCTAAAATCAATCTTTCCGAAAGATCTTGGAAAAGGATTTCCGCTAAAACGAATAGCAGGACCATATTCAAATCTGGGCTTAGTATTTCCATAAAATGAATCTCCATGCAAACCAAAGCTCATAGCTCCAAAATCCAGAGGGTAAGTTTGAATTCTAGCTCTTGCAAAGTCTCTAGCTCCTTGTTTTTCTGCAGTCATAAAAAAATCTGAATTGTAAGGAATATCCTTAATCCCAAAGTCAATTCTTGCCAAAGGATCTTGATTATTTAGTAGCTCTGTAAGCGAAATCGTTGTTTTTGGTTTAGCTTGTAAATTTTTAAATGCTTCTGAACTCTGAGCAATTGCAGGTTCTGATCCTAATGCTACAAGAATCATGACTTTAGTAAGTGTTTTAAATTTCATTTTTTTGCACGGCTGACATCCAATCACCATTCTGCAGGGAAGTCATATAAAATATATATCAATTTACTCTCCAATATTGGAAAGTTTTTTAAAGATGCAATTATTATTAACGAAAATGGACACATCTGCTCTTGAGGGTCTCGGACTATCAAACGCTGAAGCTAGGATTTATTTGGTTTTGCTTGAAAATGGAGCTTGTAAGACAGGATTGATAATAGATAAGACTAAGTTGCAGAGCTCTACTGTTTATCATATTCTTGGTTCTTTGATAGAAAAAGGCATTGTTAGTTACGTCATAAAAGGAAAGATAAAACATTATCATGCAGAAAGCCCTGAATCTTTGATTTTGTTTCTAGAAGAAAAGAAAAGGAGATTCAAGCAGATTCTTCCTGCTCTTGTTAAAAAAGAAGAATTAAGCAAAGAAAAGAATAATGCTAAAGTTTACGAAGGTATTAATGGATTGAAGGCAGCATTCAATGACGTTTTATTGAATATGAAGAAAGGCGAAGAGTATTATTTCTTCCAAGTTGGCTGGGATGATTTAGAAAATGAAAAAGTCAGAAGATTCTTCAGAAGCTATCATTTAAAGAGATCTGAAAAGGGAATAAAAGTTAAAGGGCTTGCTCTAAGAAAGGCAAAAAAAATAATGGATTATGTTTATGATCTTCCTCATACTAAAGTAAGATATTTAGATTCTCTTCTTCCAACAGGTCTTGTGATTTATAAGAACAAAGTAATTACTTTGGACTGGAAAGATAATCCAACTGCATTTGTAATCCAAAGCAAAAGCGTTGCAGATTCTTATAAGAAATTCTTTGAAGATAAATGGACGGTTGCAAAGGAATAAGCTGCAAGCAAAATTCAAATTAGTTCTATCCCTGTTTTAATCGCCTCGCTCACTATACCTATTTGTTTTTTCTTAATTTCAAACTCTTCTGGAGTATAGCAGATCGGTTCTATCTCTAAAGGCCAGTATTTCCAGTAATCGTACATTAATGAAATTCTTTTAGTGAAAAAAATTCCTTTAAAATCTTTAGAAACTAATATTATGTCATAATCGCTTTTTTTAAAATTGTCTCCACGAGCTCGACTTCCGAAAAATATGGCTCGCTCTATGTCATATTTTTTTTTAACTTTTTTTAAAAAATCATTCATTTTTGGATCTGTTTTTTTACCCATGTTATCACTTGTTCTGCTGTTTTATAATGTCGTTCAGCAATGTCCTTATCGTATAATTCTGCAGGTACTGCTGAAGCTATGTCTGGATATCTTGTAGTAAGGTATTCAGGATTTAAATCTCTTATGCCTGAACTTAGTTCATTTGGCACCTTAACTTTTTGAGCTAAGTAAATTATCGAGTGTCCTTGAGGAATTTCTTTAAGTTTGATAAGACAAAGCCCTTTTAATGATTTTTCAACAGCCTGATGACAACAGAATACAGCAAGATAAAAATCTTTAGAATTTATTGAATTTTCTGCACTTTTCAAGTCAGCTTCAGACTGTTTGAACCAATTACTAATTTCAGGACGCATAATAATATAATGGCAAATGTCTTTATAAATCTTTTACTTTTGTTTCTTCACTTCCTTAAGTTCCTTCAATATCTTCTCAACAACTTCATCAGCTGAAATCTCAGTCGTATCAACAACTAGATCATAATGCTTTAAATCATAAGGATTTATTTTGTAATATCCATTGTATCTTTTCTTTTCAGATTCCTCTCTCGCTTTTATCTGATTCTTTGCGTTCTGCAAGCTGCTAAATTTTTCATCTGCACGATTCTTGCGGTCTTGAAATACTCTTCTTGCAGATTCTTCCAGTTGCACATCTAAGAATATTTTGAAAGAATCTGGAATAAAATGAAATCCAAGTCTAGAGTCCATAACTAAATTATTTTCTTTTCCAATTTGTTTCTGTCTTTTATCAAGGTAAAAATCCACTTCTTTGTCTTTTTCAGCAATTTTTGAGAGTTCCATTAACGAGATTCCTCGCTTTAAAGCTAGTTCTCCCATTAACATACCAACAGAGTAATATTTATAATTTAATTTCTTTGCAATTTCCTTGGCTACTGTTGACTTTCCACTGCCGATTTTTCCAGTTATTGTTATCTTCATTTTATCTAAGCTGAACAATATTGAGAGCTGTTATTTATATGTTTCTTTAAATAAAAATTTTAAAAAAAGAATAGATATTAGAATTCTAGAAAATCAAAAGTTTATTTGAAGTTTACTTAGTCAATTGTAACTCAAGGTCTTCAGAATCCATAAAACGTGATTCTGGAGAATTTGGAGGAATTGGAGTAGGTAATGAAGAATATCCTTTTCTTAAAAAATTAATAACATCCTCTCGTGTTCTGACTGAAATAGAATGATATCCGTGTGGAATCGCTCCAAACATTCTATTTTTGGTTCTATCTGTTTCAATAGGTTCTTCTCTTAATAATGATTCTAACTCTCCCTCTCTAAACCCCTCTTGTCCAAACTGAATAGTCTTTTGAGTATGTCGATCATATACTGCCAAAGGTTGTCTGGTTAAAATCTCTTCTGGTTGTAATCCGCGATCTTGCTTTCCTCTTGAAAGGTAAAGTATTGCATATTGATCCTGATTATTTGAAGCTCCCATCACAACATTTAGATCATCAGTAAGGCGCATTTGCATTTTAATGAAGCAATATTAACCACTTTAAAAATTTAACGGTAAAACTGGCTCTGTCCGGGAATTGCTGTCCTTAAGGGCAAAATGCAATTGGTTAAAACAGGATTGTGCGTTGTCGGGGTGCATGCAAACTGTGAAGTTTGCTCGCGAGTAAGAGGCATGCACCAACTTGTGAGCATTACATTCGTAATGCATGCCGATGCCCCCTACGGGGAGACAGCACTTTTGAAGAAGAAGATGCAGCATTTTGCTGGACAGCAAATAAGGAGTATACATTAATACTCCTTTCCGGACAGAGCCGGTAAAACTGATAAAAATTTCAGCAATGTATAATTTCACTTAAACTCGCAACCAATAGAAATCTTTAAATAACAATCACAATTCTTGCAATTTAACATTCTGAAGAAAATTAAATTAACTAAAAAAAGATTGAAATAAATCAACATTAAAAAAAGTAAAATAAAAAAGAAACACTAGGGGGTGTTAATATGAGCCAGAAAATACAACCAATTTTTATCTTGCCAGAAGGAAGTCAAAGAACTCAAGGAAGAAGTGCACAACGTACTAATATAATGGCTGCAAAACTAGTAGCAGAAGCTGTTAGAACTACTTTAGGTCCTAAAGGAATGGATAAGATGCTTGTCGATAGTTTAGGTGATGTTGTTGTTACAAATGATGGAGTTACAATTCTAGAAGAGATGCAGATTGAACATCCTGCTGCTAAGATGATTGTTGAAGTTGCTAAGACTCAGGAAGATGAAGTTGGTGATGGAACTACTACTGCAGTAGTTCTTGCTGGAGAATTGTTAAAAAGAGCAGAAGATCTTCTTGATCAAGAGATTCATCCTACTGTTCTTGCAAAGGGCTATAGATTAGCGGAAATGAAAGCTCAGGAAGTTCTGAACAAGATTGCTGAAAATGTATCTGAAAAAGATAAGGATACTTTACGAAAGATAGCAATTACAGCAATGACTGGAAAGGGCTCAGAATCTGCTAAAGAAAAACTAGCAGACCTTACAGTTAGAGCAATTGAAATGGTAATGGAAAAAGAAGGAAACAACATTGTTATTGACCGCGATCACATAAAACTTGAGAAGAAAGTTGGCGGTTCAGTAGATAATTCTGAACTTGTCGAGGGAATAATACTTGATAAAGAACGAGTGCACAGTGGAATGCCCAAGTTAGTTAAAAATGCAAAAATCGCATTAATTGATGCAGCTCTCGAAATAAAGGATACTGAAACAGAAGCTAAGATTCAGATCACTGACCCTCATAAACTTCAGGAATTTGTCGACATGGAAGAAAAAATGATTCGTGATATGGTTGAAAAAGTTACAAGATCAGGAGCAACTGTTGTTCTTTGCCAGAAAGGAATTGATGATTTAGCTCAGCATTTCCTTTCAAAAAAAGGAATTTATGCAGCAAGAAGAGTTAAAAAATCTGATATGGATGCTTTAGCAAGAGCCACTGGTGCAAAAATGGTCAGTAACATTCATGACCTCAGCGCTGAGGATCTCGGATTTGCAGGAGTTGTTGAAGAAAAAAAAGTTGGAGATGAACAGATGACTTATGTTCGCGAGTGCAAGAATCCTAAGTCCGTTACAATGTTAGTTAGAGGCAGTACTGCACATGTTGTTGATGAAATCAAAAGAGCAGTAGAAGATGCCATTGGTGATGTATCTGCTGCTTTGATGACCGGAAAAGTAGTAGCAGGAGCTGGAGCTTGTGAGATGGAAGTTTCTAAAGCTCTGCGAGATTATGCAGCTTCGCTTTCAGGAAGAGAACAATTAGCAGTTCAAGCATTTGCAAGCGCAGTTGAAATAATTCCTAGAACACTTGCAGAAAACTCAGGACTTGACCCTATAGATGTGATGACAGAATTAAAAGCAGCTCATGAATCTGGGAAAAAATGGGCAGGAATTAATGTTTTCACTGGAAAGGTTTTTGATGCCTGGAAAGAAGGAGTTCTTGAACCATTAAAGATAAAGACTCAAGCTGTCAGTTCTGCTGCAGAAGTTGCAATAATGATATTAAGAATAGATGATGTTATTGCTGCTGGAAAAATGTCCAGTCCAGGTCCAGGTGGAATGCCTCCAGGTATGGGCGGTGGAGAAATGCCTGAGTATTGAACTTTTTCATAATTTTTATTTTATAATATTCTCATCTTTATATAATTTTTTATAAGATTTTACTTAGATCCCTGCCACATCATCTTGAAGAACTGATCATAACTTTTTGCAAGCAGATTATTTGATATTAAAATACCTATCGGTTTTTCAGTCCATAATATTATTCCGATTTTATTATTTCTTATTATTGTTTCAGTCAATGGCTCAAATCCTTTTGAAGTATATCTAATTTCAGATTTAGGATACTTAATTTCAGCTTTCCAGAATTTTAATGAGTCATTAAAAATCAAATTAGCTTTTATTCCTTTATGTGCTCTTCTTTTATGATAATTAACCCACCATTCGTCACCCATCATTAAAGATTCACGAGCAGATCCAAAAGTATTATGCTCTTTTCCTCCTGCTTCTAGCAGTTCGTACATTAATTCTTTAACTCCTCTAAGTCCTCTGAATGTTACAACCTCTGGCTTTTCTTTTGAGTGCGATTGTTTTAGCAGTAATTCTGGAAGAATTTTTTCAAATCTTGATTTTTTTTCATCTATGATTTCAATCATATTCCTTGGATCTGATGCTTGATAATGATTTTTTTTCCCTTCTTTAACAAAAGACACAAGACCTTTTTCTATGAGCTTATTCAAAGTCATATGAACTACTGAGCTTTGCAGTCCAGATTTCTCAATTATTGGTCCAGCAGTAGATATCCCAAGCTCCAATAAAGCCAAGTACACTTTGATCTCTGCGTTGGTCATTCCGAAATCTTCCAGTATTCTGTGATCCATAATCTTAATCATCTTGATTGATTTATAAATCTTTCTTTTACTCCTCCAAAAATGGAGAGGGAATATTTAAATAAATAGTTTCTTATTAGTGGTAACATTATGATATTGGAGGAAAAACAATGAAAAAAATGAGTAAATTAAAACAATATTGTGCGCATGGTTTGATTGCAATAGGAATTGCTGCAAGTTATTTCGCAGGCAATAAAGTTCAAGAAATTCATGCAGATAAAATAATTTCAGGGCTTGAGAATAAACTAGAAGAAACAAGATCACAATTAGCTCAAGATGAAGGCATAATATTGAGACACAAATCCAATGGAACAGAAATCAGATTAAACAAAGATGGCTCTTTCACAACATATGGCATTTCTGGATCAACAAACATTCCTTTTTCTGAAAATAACGCAAGAGTTTTTTTCAGTTATCAAAGGTAAATAAAAATGGAAAATCAAAAACTAATCTCGAATCAAGATCAATGGAGCAATGTTGCTAGTGAGTTAAGTTCAGAAGAAATGAAACTTGCATCTTATGATAGAACTCTTTTAAACATTGCAGGAGATTTAGAAGGTAAAAAAGTTTTAGACTATGGTTGTGGTCCAGGAGTTCTTGCTGCATCAATGCAAAGAAGAGGGGCTGAAGTTAATGCTTACGACATTTCTCCAGAGATGAGAGAAGCAGTATCAAAAGTCATAGGCGCTGAGAATGTCCATAACGTATCAGATGCTATTCCAAAAAATACTTTTGACTTGACAATATGTAACTTAGTATTATGTATTGTTGACGAAGATGAAGTTAGAAATATTGCTAAAAATCTAAAAGAATCCATAAATGAAAATGGAATTGCTTACGTGGGATTTTGCAATCCAATCATTCATAATATTCCAGAATCTCAACTAGATTTTAGGTTCTCAAGATCTCAATATCATGAAAACCATGATTATGAAAAAATTAAGAAAGAAGGTAACTACAGAATTATGGAAATGCACAGACCTTTAGAGTGGTATACTAAAATATTTCAAGATACTGGGCTTAAGCTTGAGAGAATACATTTTA
Source organism: uncultured Methanosarcinales archaeon (assembly GCA_964508575.1). Taxonomy (GTDB): domain Archaea; phylum Nanobdellota; class Nanobdellia; order Woesearchaeales; family CAZDUE01; genus CAZDUE01. Next base: position 1,906 of record CAZDUE010000014.1, on the reverse strand, counting down.
CACCTCAATACAAACTTAATGACAATAGCATTAATGATTTTGTAATATTCGAACTAAGAAAATAAAAGAGGGAAAAATGACCAGCATTATTGACAAAGTAAAAAACTATTTTGAATTTGAAAAACACAACACTAATTTTAAGACTGAAATAATCGCTGGGATTTCAACATTCCTTGCTCTGTCTTACATATTCATAGTCAACCCTTCAATTCTTGGAGAAGCAGGAATGAATCCAAGCATGGTGCTATTTGCAACAATAATTGCCTCTTCTTTTGGAACAATTGCAATGGGATTATTTGGAAAAAATCCCTTTGTCTTAGCTCCTGGAATGGAGATAAATGCGTATGTTGCATTCTTTGTAATTTTAGGGCTTGGCTTCTCCTGGCAGCAAGCTCTTGGATCAGTATTCTGGTCAGGGATAATATTCGTTTTACTTACACTAACAGGGATTAGAGAAAAAATCATTAATGCTATTCCTGATAAAATGAAATCAGGTCTTGCTTTAAGTGTTGGAGTTTTCCTAATGCTTATTGCATTGCGTCTTGCAGGAATTTTAATTTATGAAGGAATTTACATAAAAGGATTTGGAATGCTATTTTCAAAGGAAGCTTATATCCTCTATTTTGGATTAGCTTCAGTTTTGTTATTAAGAAAAATAAAAGTTCCGGCATCGATACTTATCAGCATAATATTATCTTCAATATTAGCAAGTTATTTTGGATTAGTCACAGCTCAAAATGCATTAGTCATATCTAAAGAAATGTTATCAGGATTATTCCAATTTGATCTTTCAGTAATCTTAGATCCAAGAGCAATAAGTGTAATAATTGTATTATTCATAGTTGACTTTTACGGAAGTGTTGCAAAATTTATTGGTCTTACAAGGAATACAAGTATTGCTCCGAATGGAAAACTTCCAAGGATGAAAGAAAGTTTGTTAATTGATGGATCAAGCACGATCGTAGGATCTGCTCTTGGAACTTCAAGTTTAACTGCCTATGTTGAATCAGGAGTGGGAATTGCAGAAGGTGGAAGAACAGGACTCACTGCAGTTGTTTGCGGGATTTTGATGCTATGTTTCCTTGCATTAACTCCAGTTCTTGGTTTAGTTCCAGTGATTGCAACAACCGGAGCATTGATATGGGTTGGAATAAGTTTATTTCCATCAAAAGAAGATCTTAAAGAATATACTCTGTTGGACAAAATCACCGTTACTGCAATGATCTTGACAGTGATTGCAACATTTTCAATAGATAAGGCATTGCTCTTAGGACTGTCAGTATTCCTTATTGGTCTCATCATAAATAAAAAATATTATGAAATCGATAGGTACATAGTAATTTCAGTTGTATTACTTGCATTGGGAGTTATGTTGAGTTTGTAAATCAAGAAATAAAAAATCCTTAAACAAACTCCACTCTCTTTGTTCTGAATCCTTTGGATTGCATGTGCTGTTTTTTGCATCCAGTACATTCGTATCTGAAATCCGTCTTTTTTGTTTGTTTCTTTCCAGTCATCTTCCATTGAGTAACAGCCGGCTTGGAATATTTTCCTTTTCCTCCTTGACCTCTGGACTGTCCTCGCAACATAGCTCTTACTTTGGATCCCTTTCTTAGAGCTCCCCTATTCTTTCTCTTGGTTACTGTGATTTTATGATCGATATGTTTCTTGCAGTAAGGACAGTATCGTTTCTTTGATTTAGGAAATTTCATAATAATGAGAGAGAAAATAAGGAATATTTAAAGGTATCGGTGGATCTGATCTTGGATTCAAGAAATTTGCAAATACCAATTACATGAAGCTTACCCGTCAATAATTTCTATTTTTTCTTTGTTTGCCAAAATATCAGCAACTTTTTTAGGCAAACTAGCTATGTCTTCTTTTTCAAAAGGACCGTAAACTTGCA
>CAZDUE010000013.1:0-19336 GCA_964508575.1 uncultured Methanosarcinales archaeon | reverse complement strand
AAAAGCGGACATTAACTCTTGCACGCTTTTAGGACATTAACTCTTGCACTGTACATCTACTAAGATGTGCGGGTTCAAAATAACCTTTTTTCGATGTCGCCTCTAGCTCCACGAAAAAAGCTTAACCAAAAAACAGCTGCCTTCGCTTAAGCTCCGGCAGTTGCAACTGAACAAAGTGAAGTTGCCTGTTTTTGATCAAACTTTTGGTGTCGACTCGAAGAGGAAAGTTTGGGTGAAAATCCCGCTCCCGGCGCCCAACTTAATTCCCCAAAACCCTTATAAATACTTAATAGTTCTCGAAGATAATGGTACTAGACAAGTTAGGACAGTCATTGCGAGGAGTTTTAGATAAAGTAGCTAGTGCTATGTTTGTAGATGATAAACTAATCAATGAACTTGTTAAAGATATTCAGCGAGCTCTTTTGCAGGCAGATGTTAATGTGAAATTAGTTTTTGAGATTTCTAATAAAATTAAAGATCGTGCATTAAAGGAAAAGCCGCCTGCAACTATGACTAAGAAAGAGCAGTTGATAAAGATTGTTTACGACGAACTAGTCAATTTTGTTGGAACTGGATCAAAAATAGAAATTGATAAAAAACCGTTTAAGTTGATGCTGCTAGGACTTTTTGGTTCTGGAAAAACTACCAGCGTTGGAAAGCTTGCAAAATACTATTCTAAGAGAGGGAACAAAGTCTGTGTTGTCGGTTTAGATGTTTACAGACCTGCTGCTCGTGATCAGCTAGTGCAAAATGCAACAAGAGCAGGAGTTGCTTCATTTGTTGACAAAGATGATAACCCTCTCAGAATCTACAAGAAATTTGAAAAAGCATTAAACAATTACGATCTTGTTATAATTGATACTGCTGGAAGAGACGCTTTAAGTGAAGACTTAATTGAAGAGTTGAATGATCTTAATAATTATATCAAACCACAAGAAGCAATTCTAGTCATTAGTGCAGATATTGGACAGACTGCAGAAACTCAAGCTAGAAAATTCAAAGAAACTTGCGATATTACAGGAGTGATAATAACAAAGATGGAAGGTACTGCAAAAGGAGGAGGAGCTTTAACTGCTTGTGCTGTAACTAATAGCCCTGTCAAATTTATAGGAGTTGGAGAAAAAATAGATGATCTCGAGGAGTTCTATCCTGACAGATTTATTTCAAAATTATTAGGAATGGGAGATCTAGAATCTTTATTAGAAAAAGCTCGCGATATAATCCCTGAAGAAAAAGCACAGGATATGGGCAAAAAGTTTTTAGAAGGAGAATTTCACTTGATTGACTTGTATGAACAGATGAGTGCTATGAGAAAAATGGGTCCATTAACTAAGATTGTGGAAATGATTCCTGGATTCTCGCAATTTAAACTGCCAAAGGAAGCTCTTGAAAGTCAAGAAGGAAAACTAGACAAGTGGAAAAATGCAATGGACTCAATGACAAAAAAAGAACTCGAGAATCCTGATGTAATAACAACTGCAAGAATAAACAGAATTGCAAAAGGCTCAGGAGTTTCTGAATCTGATATAAGGGAAATGATAAAACAGTATCGTCAAAGCAAAAAACTAGTTAAAGTAATGAAGCATGGTAATCCTGAAAAAATGATGCAGAAAATGACAAAAGGGAAATTAAGACTGAAATAATCTAATGCACACTCTTAAGTTTCTTGCAAATATCTTTATCTCCAAGCTTATACGCAGTTCTTGCTTTTCTTATTATCTCCATTGCTTCTTCTGCTGTTTTTACACAGAACAAAGGCTCGAGCTCTTGTTTTCCAATAAGCCCATGCTTGACAGGATTTCTCTTAATCCAATCTAATAACTCATTCCAATGATCTCCTAAAAGAATTATCGGAATTTCTTTGACTTTATGAACTTGGACTAACTGCCAAGCGTATAAAAACTCGAGTAAAGTTCCAACCCCTCCTGGAGCTACAACAACTGCATTGCTTAGGTACATAAAATTATCAAGCCGTTTAGAAAATTGATGGAATTCCTTTTTAATTTCAAGATGATGACTATCTCGCTGTTCTCTAGGAAGATGAATTGCAAGCCCTATTGATTTGGCTTTGTTTCCTTTATCTCCTGCAAAATGACCGCTGCTTGCTGCGTCCATCAATCCTGGACCTCCTCCTGTAACTATATCCATTCCTTCTTTTCCTATTAACTTCGCGAGATCATAAACTAAAGTGTAAGTCTTATCTCCTTTCTTAATTCTTGCAGATCCAAAAATAGTAACACGAAAATGATTTTTTAATTTAGCTTTTCTTATGTTTGTAATATGCCTTGTCTTACTCATTTTTTTATTTTTAGAATTGTCATATATAAAACTATTGGATATCGTTCAGAACATAATAATTTTTGATATTCTCAACAAGCTTTGCAGGACATTTCTCTACTTTAGTTTTTTTGTTTTTAAAATTCTCAAAAGCCTGCTTCTTGTTTTCTCCAAAAAATAAAAGTATTGCAGTGTCTGACTTTTCTAGTAATTTTCGAGAAGCGCTTATTCTTTCTTTAGGAAGTTTCGGAGAATTTTTTATATGTATAAATCCTTCAGAATCATCATTTATAGAGTTCTCAGGAAACAATGAAGCAACATGACCATCTTCTCCCACTCCCAGAATAATAATGTCAAAATAGTTTCCAATTTTTTTAAATTCTTTCTCGTAAGCTTTAATCCCTTTTTTGTAATCAAAAGCATGAATGTTCTCTTTTGGAATTTTTTTGGACTTAATCAAGTTATCAATCAAAGCATTTTTTGCAATCATGTAATTGCTCTCATTACTTGCAAGATCAACGAATCTCTCATCAACCCAGAAGATGTGGACTTTTTTCCAATCAATTTTGCTCTTGCTCAATTTTTCAAAAATCTCTTTAACAGACCTTCCTCCTGGAATTCCCATAAGTATGTGCTTTTTTGATTTTATTTTATTTAATTTATTCATTCTCTCCATTATTATTTTAACTGCTTCATCTTCAAGAACTTCTTTTTTTCCAGTTATTAATCTCATTGTAATAATTAGGCGCTCTTATTTTAAAAATCTATTGTAAAAAACAAAACAAAATGCATCTGGAATTAATAAAAATCTGAAATCACTTTCCTTTTCTTGTGAACTTAAATAAACTGAAATAAGAAGAAGATTTGTCATTCGGAGCAAATCCCGTCTCTGTTGCGTATTTTACCTCAGAAATTGAATAAAAAGCATTAGGATTGTGCTTTCTTATAAGTTCACGAATCTGATTTACATCTTGCCTTTTTATTGTTGTAAAAATCAATTTCACTTTACCATCTCTTCCCTCGCCGTCAAAACTGGTTGCACCAAAGTTATGCTCTCTCAAGTCCTTTACTAATTCAACTGCGTCTTTCTGAGTCACTATTCTAACTGTTAAAGTTCCTAAAGAAAGTTTTTCTTCTAAAAGCATTCCGACATAAGTTCCTGTGGCAAATCCTGCTGCATATGCAACATACGCTATTGGACTCAGATTCTTAGAATTTAATATTTGACTGACAACAGTTATCCAGATTAATACTTCAAAAAATCCCAAAATAGGAGCAACTGCTCTATTACCTCGGGACATTAAAATAACTCTGACTGTTCCTATACTAACGTCAATAATTCTTGCGCAGAAAATCAATATCGGAAGAATCAAATAATTGAATAAATTTGATGCCATGAATGATGTTAAGTCAAATGCCATCTTACACCTTCAACGCCTATTAATTGATGATGACGCTCTTCTTGTTCTTCTTGATATTAATGAAAGTCTTTGTTCATTACCTTCAGGAGTGAAATAAGCTAAATTCGGCTCGTTAACTGTAAGATCTTCTTTTTCAGAGAGAACTTTTTCCAAATCACTTGAATGGATAATCCTTCCTTCAAGATCCATTATGCTCAAATCTTGTCTAAGCATGTAAGGACAGGTTCCCAAAGTGAGTTGTTCTTTTATTAAAAGATCATACATTGCATTACTGTTAGAATGACAAAAAATAGGGCTCGGCTCATGGCCATCAACTCTATAACTACCGACAAAAACAAATCCTTCACTAATTGGTTGATGGCAACCTAGACACGTATAGCTTATGCTGGAACCTGAATCTCTTACTTCTTCTCCTGACTCTTCAATTGTTCTTGGTTCCATTATTTTAAAGAACTCGCATTTTATTTTTAAAGGTTTCTACAATTTTGTTATGAGCTGATGGCGATAGTTTTTTATAGTTCTGAAAGTGTCCAATCTATCATGAACAAATCAACATTGACCAAACAAATCCACAAAGACATGCAGATAGCTGAAGCTGTTGCTCTTCATCCTAAAGTTGGAGAGATATTCACGGGCTTTGGACTGCATTGCGTAGGATGCCATGTTTCTCCTTACGAGACAATAGAACAGGGCTGCTTAATACATGGAATGAGCATGGAAACTATCAAGACAATGATTGATACTGTTAATGAAACTATAAAAATGGAGTCAGAAACTGACTCAAAACTCACTCAACCCATAAAACTTACTGAATTTGCTGTAAAAAAACTAAAAGAGCTGAGAGATTCTAAAGGTTATTTTGGAAAAGGATTGAGAATAGCTGTCCTTCCAGGCGGCTGTGCTGGATTCTCGTATGATTTTTCTTTTGACAATAAAGAAGAAGGAGATTTTGTTGTCGAGCAAGACGGATTTACTTTACTAATTGATGAGGGAAGTTTTGAATTTGTTAATGGCTCTACTTTAGATTATGTTGATTCACTTCAGGGAGCTGGATTGAAAATAAATAATCCTAATGCTAAATCTAGCTGTGGCTGCGGAAATAGTTTCGGTTGATTAATCAAAAATGGAAGACAAACCTTACATTTGTGAGATTTGCGGTTCTGAAATGTATGAAAAACACTGTAAACTTCGCTGTCCTAATTGCAAAAACTTGCTAGACTGTTCTGATATTTATCTGGATAGTCCGAAATAGACAACCTAACAAGAAATGGAGTTCTGAACAAAAAATGGATTAATAGAAAACATTAAAAAGAAGAAGTATTTCCTTTTATGATGAAGAATCAAATGCCTATTTTTCAAGCAATGTATATTGCTGAAGATGTTGCCCGAATTATTCTAGATTACTCTTTTAGGGAGTCCTCATTTGATTATGGAGTTCATGATGTTATGCTATTTGGTTCTACTCTAACAGGGGAAGCTCATAATATTGATATGCTTATTATTCATAATATAACTCAACTAGATCTTCCTCTCAGTGTCTGGCCAGTTAATCCTGATTCAAAAAAGGAACGTCCTGGATACATAAATGAGCTTATTTTAAATGCACTTGGTGCTCCTGCATTCATGGGATTTCATGGGACAGTTAGCTCTATTTGTGCTCCTTTCGACTCGAACCTTAGGTTTAATATGAAACCAAAACTGAATTATCCGTATACTGGAAAAGTAGATGTTCCTGAGTTTGGACAGATTCATATTGAGAATGCTCAAGGTTGGTACCATGTATCAATACAAGTGGAAAATCAGGTTAGAAAAACTCTTGAACAAGAAATGGTGGTTACAAAAGTTCAGAAACTATTAGAACAAAGAGGATTAAATTTAGGTTCATTAGATCTTATGTTAATGAATAGGAGGTTATTACTTCCAAATAGACCTGATTGTGAATCAACAAGAAACGATAAAATTAGAAGATGCACAGATCGAACATTCTGGCCAAGTATCTTGGAAAGTGGAAGGATTTATAATAAAGAAACTAGACATTTTGATATGCGTATTAATGATAAATATCCAGGAGCTGTAGAACTTTTTCAAGGATGTTTAAGTTCACTAGATTCTTCACCCTATGTTGAAAGATATTCTGTCTGCAAATAATAATAAACATAACAGAATTTAAAGAAACCAAACAAGACTTGATAAATCTCAGAGCATTAAATATTCAGTTCATACCCTCAAAAATAATAAACATTTTAAATTAACTGTGCTTTTTCATTCCATGCAATCAACATTAAGTAGTTTCACAGAAAAAAAACAAGGATATGTTAATCATGAATTTATCAAGCCAAATACTATTTTAGAAAAAAGATATCAGATTGATATTGCCAATAACTGCATAACTAAAAATACTGCAGTTATACTTCCAACTGGACTTGGAAAAACAATAATCGCGTTCTTAGTCATGGCTGAGTTTATTAAAAAAAGCAAAGAGAATAAGGAACTAAAGAAAAACTGCAAGATCTTATTTCTTGCACCTACAAAACCTTTAGTTCAGCAACATCATGATTCTATATTGAAATATATGAACCTTACTGAAGAAGAGGTATGCATGATAACTGGGAATGTTCGTAAAAATAAAAGGCATGCTTTATGGAATGATAAACAAGTGATTGTTTCTACTCCGCAAACAATTGAAAATGATTTGAATGTTGGAAACTACTCCATGGATGCAGACTTGATAATATTTGATGAAATGCACAAATCTGTTGGAGATTATGCTTATGTTGCAATTGCTGATAAATCCAAAGCAAATTGCAGGATCTTAGGGTTAACCGCAAGTCCTGGAAATAAAAAAAATAAGGTGAATGAGATTTTTAAAATTCTTAAAATTGAACATATCGAAGCAAGAACTAGAGATGATGAAGATGTTGCTTCCTACATCAAAGAGATTGATGTCAAATGGCTAAGCACCGACCTTCCTGATAAAATTCTCGATATTATTAAAATCATTGATGACTATCATCTTGACAAAATTAAAAAATTAAGACGATTAGGACTTTTAAACTATAAAAAGCCAGAGCACATATCAAAAAAAGATCTTTTACTATGTAGAGATTATATCAAAAGATTCAGAGGGCGGAGAAGAATACTTGCTTATGCTGCTTACTTAAATCAATCGTTAGCACTTCAATCTTATCATTGTCTCGAGTTACTAGAAACTCAAGGAATACTGCCATTTTTAAAATATTTTGACAAACTAAAGGCAGATACTCTCAGCTCTGAAAAGCCCAGTAAATCTGCAATTAAATTCACTGAAAATGAACAACTATTAAGAGCTATTGATATTGCTAGAACTTCTGGAATAGAACATCCCAAGATTAATTTAATGGGTGAAACAATACATCTTCAATTGCTCGATAAGAAAGATTCGCTTATAATCTTGTTCACACAGTACAGGTCAACAATAGAGATAATCTCAAATAAGCTTGAGGCATTGGGGATAAAACATGCAAGATTTGTGGGACAAGCATCTACAACAAAAAATTCTAAAGACAAGGGAATGACTCAAAAAGAACAAAAGGAGATTATTGAAGAATTCAAGAAATGCAAGTTCAATGTTTTAATAGCTACTTGCGTTGCAGAAGAAGGCATTGACATTCCAGACGTTGACCTAGTTTTGTTTTACGAGCCAATACCTTCTGAAATAAGATCAATACAAAGGCGAGGACGAACTGGAAGAAGCAATATTGGAAAAGTCATAATTCTTTATGCAAAAGACACTAGAGACCAAGCATATCTTTATTCAGAACTAAAAAAAGAACAAAAGATGCACAAGTTAGTTAAGGAGATGAGGAAGTAAATTCATAACTTCATCCTTCTGACTCTGCCTTTCTTAATATCCTCAAAAGATCTGAGCATTGATTTAAGAAATTCGTTTTGTTCATTCAATTCTTTTTTTGTTTCTATTCTACTTTTTGCCATTATTTATACCATCATTCAGGGTTCTTTTGAAATTCACAAGTTCCAGTATTAACTTGCTTGCAAGTTTATCTCTTTCTTTTAACAATTTATTTTTTTCTTTGTTCATATTTATATATTTAATAGTTTTTAACTATTTAAAATTTTTGTTTTTTTCAACAAATTCTTTGAATGTTTGAAGATTGATGCTTACATTATTAATTACTTGTTGCTGGCTTTTTTTATCTGAGATGCCTGCAAATAGAACAATTACTTTTTCATCATATATAAGATAGTAAACTCTTAGGTTTCTATATTTTAGCTCTCTGAACCAGTTGTAAACCTTCAACTTTTTACCAACACCATAAGGATTTTGAGACACTTTAGCAAATCGTTTTTTAAAAACTTTTTGAGCTTCTGGCTGCAATTTTTTGAAGAGTTTGCTGAATTCTTCAGTTTCTAATAATTCGTAAACCATTGAATATCAACAACATCAAGAGTTAATAAATTTTACTAAACAGCGTCGGAAAACTTGCGAAAAGATTGAAAATATTTCAAGGATATTGAAAAAGAATAAATACCATTAGTCAAATATCCTGTGAATATGTGAAATAAAATGGTCCGGCACATAGTATTGGGAAATCAGCAGCTGCTTGTCAATATAGATAAATGGCTCCAAGTACGCGATATTTATTTTCCACATGTTGGACAGTACAATCATCTTCTCGGACATGCTCACCGTATATGTGTTCTTGAAGGTGCTTCACAGTCTTGGATAAATGAAGATTCATGGATTAAAGAAGTTAAATATAAGAATGAAACTTTAGTCACTGACAGCAGTGCTGAAAATAAAAATATGGATTTGTCCATAAATTTTAATGAAAATGTTTATTGTGATGAAAATATCTTTTTCAGAAAACTAACTGTAAAGAATCATTCCCCTATAAAGAGAAACATAAGAGTGTGTTTTCACCATGATTTTCATTTATATGGTGATGGAATAGGGGATACTGCTCTGTATCATCCTAAAGAGAATGCAGTCATCCATTATAAAAGATCGACTTACTTTCTGATTGGCTTGTGTGGAAATAATAAATGCGGATTAAGTGATTATAATATAGGAGAAGATGTGATTCCGTCTTTTGATATGGCTAAAAATCCTATTGCTCAGGGCGAAGTTGATTCGATAATATGTGCAGATATTGAGATCAATCCAGATTCTGAAGAGACTATCACTTACTATATGTGTGTTGGCAAGAACTTTGATGAAGTATTTGAGCTTAATAAAAAATTCCTGCAAAGAAAAGTAGAAGAGCACCTGCAAAATTCAGAAATGTGCCAAAGAGGATTTCTTGCCCTGATAAAGCCAAATATTTCAATAATGGACCAAAGGGTCCAAGATCTTTACAAAAGATCACTTCTTATTATTCAGACTCAAATTGATAAGCAAGGAGCAATAATTGCTGCAAATGACTCAGATAATATGCAGTTTAATAAAGATACTTACTCGTATATGTGGCCGAGAGACGGAGCTCTAGTTGCTATAACTTTGATAAAAGCGGGCTACTCTGAACTTGTCAAAGATTTTTTTGAATTCTGCAAAAGAGCAATGGAAAAAGAAGGATACTTGCTGCACAAGTACAATCCTGATGCAACTCTTGGAAGCAGCTGGCACCCTTGGATCAATAAGGACAGATTTTCACTGCCCATACAAGAAGATGAAACTGCTCTTGTCCTGCACGCACTATGGATGTATTATGAAGAAACTAATGATAGAGTTCTTATCAGAAAATTATATTCTACAATGATAAAACCAATGGGGGACTTTCTCTCAAAATATAGATACGATAATGGACTGCCTAAAGAAAGCCATGATTTATGGGAGGAAAGAAGAGGAATATTTACTTTCACAGCATCTGCAGTCCTTGCAGGAATAATCGCGGCCCATAAATTTGCAGACCTTTTTGAGGATAAACACTTATGTGAAGAATGCAATACTGGATATAAAGCAATAAAAGAGTCCATGATAAAATACTTGTATAATAAAGAAAAAAAGTATTTCAGAAGAAGTGTATCTTTTGAGAATAATGAAATAAAGTATGATGAAGCAATGGATTCTTCATGCTATGGATTATTTGAATTTAATATTTTTGAAGCAGAAGATCCTAAAGTTGCTGCAACAATGGAAAAAGTCAACTCTTGGCTTAAAATTAAGAAAGGAATTGGAGGAATCGCAAGATATTATGATGATTACTACTTTCAGAAATCGCGCGATCTAGAAAACATTCCAGGAAATCCATGGTTTATCTGCACTTTATGGTATGCTAAATGGATAATAAAAAAATCTTCAAACAAAGAAGAGCTTAAAGAAGCATTATCCCTGATAAATTGGTGCGTTGACAATTCTTTGTCCACAGGAATACTTCCAGAGCAATTGCATCCAGAAACAGGAGAGCCATTATCGGTATCTCCACTAACCTGGAGCCATGCAGAATTCGTAGATACTGTGACAAATTATGTTGAGAAGTTCAAGATTCTGGATGAGTTGTAGTAAAAGACAGAAATAATGCTGATGATTGTCTTTTACTATTTAGTTTTGGAACTTAATCATGCGTAACTATTGTCGTAAACTATCAAACAGTTAAACATAAAAAGGAAGTTCTATTAATTGAAAATAATGAAATTTAACACAACTATTGATCATTCTAAGAATGGCAGAAGGATGACTGCTGAAGAAGCTGTGAAATTAGGGATGCTCGAGGTCATGCAAAGACATACTCATCCTGATAATACTCCTGTAGAACTTAGACAAATAGGAAAAGAGAATTTTGCACGAATTGAAGAAATTGTTGAAAAGAACACCACTGTTACTACAGACGAGGGTTTTAATGTCTCTTACAAGACTGATGCTATAGAAGTGGGATTTCAATGCGAGCACTGCGATAGATTTTTGTTCTTAAAATTCTCGCAAGATGGAAAAGCAGAGATGGAAGTTAAGCCATATTCAAAAGACTCAGCCAAGGACTTAAAATATTCAAATAAAGATTATGATACTTCTGCTGGAAGACAGTATAACTCAGAAGAATCTTCTTATAGAAAAGCAGCTTGAATTATTTTTAGATTTTACCTTTGACTTTTTAGAAGTTTTAAACAGAAAGTTTTATATATAATAATGTTCTTTATAGATATAAATACATATGAAAAAGGTATTAATATGACAAAAACTATTCATTTACAAAAAAAAGAAAATTTAGCACATTCACCTACATTAAATACTATTTTAATGGTTGAAGAAACTTTAAAGGAAAGTGGCGAGCTAATTAGTTTAGCTGAATTAAAACGAAAACTTCCGAAAAAAGTAATGCACCAAACTTTAATTAAAATATTAGACTACTTGCAATTCAGTGGAAAAATAATCATTGGAACAAAAGGGATTTTATGGATATTTGCTGAACGAAAAGAGCTAAATGGACTCATAAAAAAAGGAACTGAAGTATGAAACCAGTAAGAGTAATTTTACTAGATGCAGCTGATTCTGAATTCAAGAAACTGAACGAAATTATAGGGAAGCAGATTAGTGAAAATAAAGAGAACACGCAAGAAATGCAGTTAATGAAATCAATAAAACAAAAAATAGAACTGATCAAAGCAAATCCTTTTTACGGAGAAATATTTTAAAGAGTTTAATTTCTAAAGAATACATCTTAAAGTATGATGCAAAAAATTTATGGATGGCAGAACTTACAAATTATTAGAGAATGTTGTATACGATAAAAGGAGATCAGATAGAGATACTCTGCTTTGTTCTAAATATTGTTAATCATGATAATTACAATAAAATTTTTGGTTATAAGAAAAGATGATTTTGAATTCTGATCAAATCTAGTGCCTTGCCTTTTTAGAACTTTTTAATTTCTTTTTATGTCTTTTTAAGAAATTTTTAGATTTGCCTTTTTTGTTTTTGCTTGATGCCCTTTTTTTTACAGATTTTGTTTTTTTAATTCTTGAATTTGACTTCTTTGACTTTGCACCTAATTTCTTTAATGTTTTTTTAGCTTTTGAAAGTTTCTTTGATTTTTTTATTTTTTTCTTAGAGGATTTTGATTTATTTTTTGTTTTTTTGTTTTTTCTACTCTTCTTAATCTTGAAAGATGGAACTATTCCTAATCTCTTCTCTTCTCTTTTTTTAGCTTTTTCAGCATCCTTCTCTGCCTTTTCTTTTTCCCTCTGGAACTTTCGTTTTAGTTTTTTCTTTCTGTAATCAATTTTAGCTTCATCAATATATGTTTTTAGTATCTTATGAGCATCTGCCCTATTCTTTGCTTTAATTAAATCTCCTGCCAGATTTCTAGCTCCAACTACGTCCCGAATCCAATTAGCGAAATCATTTCTCTGAGAATTCGCATGAAATCCATAAGTTTCATCAGTCATGCTTTTTAGAGCTTCTACAAGCTCTGGAAGATTTTTCAAGATTTTATTATCATGCCAAACTAAGAACATCTTATCTGGGGGCACGTTCGCGAGCAGCTTGTTTCTCTTCATTTTTTCATCTTTGGCTTTTTACATAAGCTCTTCACATAAAGCTTATGATAAAACAGTCCATAATCTCAGTAATTTAACTTATTGTTTTTAACTTTAAATACTTTTATATAAACTAAAGAATGGTAACTGCTAATCAGTCTTTTGGTCGGGACTGCATGAATCCTTTCAAATAATCAATTCTGGCTTTTATTTTTTCCAAAGAACTCTCAATCTCAGATTCATCTAATCCTCTTGCAGTTGCTACTGTGCTTACAATTGAAGGATTCTGAAGATGCCTGAATACTTTTTCAGCAATTTCAATAGCTCTTCTTGATGAAGTTGGCATATTCAACATCTTGATAATATCTTGATACGGGTCAGTTTTCATTTTAGGCAGTCCATAAATCATGGTCAAAGAAGCCATTCCTGAATTTTCTGATTCTTCAAAGCTTTTTACTGCAATTTCTGCTCTGTAAACGTATAAAACACAAACTAAGCTGTTAAGATTTTCTTGATCCTCTGAACTCAATGATTCACATTCTTTAAGATGATTTACTGCAAAATCTTTAGCTACTGAAAAGTCCCAATATCTCAGAATGAACTCTTTACTTTGAACATTAACAACAATATCACAACTGATTGTTGAGAAATCAAAAACTTTTTTCTTTCTCATACTTAAATTAAAGTTTAAGCCATAAGCAGGATCCTTAAATAAATCCAGAATCTCTTTGAAATTCTCCATGTCTTCGATCAGCGCTTCTGATGCTTGAAAATAAGTGTGCGCTTCAGAAGAAAAATTCAACAATCCTTGAACACCATCTCGAAAATGATAAAGTGCTTGGTTGCTTCCTGAATTACGGCTTTCTAAAGCTATTTGCCAAGCAGATTCAAAAGATCCTTTTCCTTCAAGTATATTTGAAAGCTCATAATCTATTCTTTTGATATACTTATCTACTGGACTGCTTGATGACTTAACATTGGATTGAATTGTCTTAGGATTATAACTCAAGTTGTTTAATTCAGAATGCAAACAGAATGTTTTGAATGTTTTTTGAGCTGATAGACTATAAAAGGAATTCTGGTACTCTGAAGAAATTGCAGGACTGCCATTAAGAACCATCCCTGCGACTGCTGTAACGATTATATTTGTCAACCCCATTATTCAGGGGAAGTGTTGTTTTTATATAAATCTTGCTTAGAAATACTTTATCTGAAATGGATTTTTTGACAGTTTTTACAAATCAAACTATTGCGCCATAAATAAGATATATTGAGAATGCAAGAACTATTCCCACAATAATCCCATATATGAAATCCTCGGATTTCATTGTTTTTGAATGATTTATCTGATCTTCAATCTGAGACTCAAGCATTTCAATTCTTTTTTCTCGAGCAATTATCTCGTTTAATGCTTTGCTGAAATGATCATCTTTTTCTTTAGTTGTTAATGCTCTTGGCATCATATGATCATATAAATGCAAGTCTTTGCTGTTTAATTTTCTGACTTCTGAAAGTTTCACTTTCTTAGTTTTTCCTGATTTTTTTGAAGGCAAACTTGAATTATTGTTTAAATTACTTCTAAGCTTAGAACCTTTACTCTTTACTGAAGGATTTATTATTGAGTCAAGCGATTTTGTCTCTTGGACTGCTTCTTTAACAGCATTAGTTCCTTCTGTTGTTTTCTTTTCAGGAGTTAAAGTATTCTTAATATGATTTCTCAATTTTTTAGTGTTATGAATCACATGCTGAATCATTGTCTTCGGCCTTAAATGTTCTTCCAAAAGTTTGACAGCTTCATCTCGCGAAGAATTTCTTATTTTTTCTGCAATTTCTTTTTCATTTAAAACATCTCGAAGCCAGTTAGAAAAATCATTTTTTTGCTTGTTCGCATGATAAATATAAGCATTTTCCTGCATTGTTTTAATTGCTTTAAGAAGATCATTAATATCAGAAGCTACCTGTCCGTCAATGACATAAAACATCTTTTCTTTATCCATACTAACCCTCTTTTTTTTACTGACAAATTTTAACAATTAAGTTTTGCCCTTAAGTACAGCAACTATTTTTTTCTAATCTTTTTTCTAAATTTACGCAAAGCTCATTCTTAAAGTTTTCCTTTTTAATCTTAACTTAAGATCATTAAGAACATTCATGTAAGTAACAAACGCATCATACGGAGTATCATAATGGTTAAAATATTTGTGAACATCTCCGTCAGCAAAGTATTTGGTGCACATATAATAAAAATGATCCGAAGTCTGCAGCTTACGCCATAATTCAATAATCTCGGAATTGTTTGACTTAATTACTTGTTTTTCAAGTTTGTATAACTCGTTTATTGCTGATAACTGCATTTTATTGCCAAGCCAAGCACTAGTATCTCGTTCAATATCTGCCCATGAAAATAATTCTCGCGAGTCTATCTCTCCGAAAGAGTTGTATCTGCTGATGGCTTCCGAAGGAGTTACAAAATCATTGTCATGATTTTTTAAGATTTCAGAAGGAAGATGCTCCATAAACTTGAAAATACCTGATTCCTTCCATTGATGCTCTCCGAATGTTTCATAATCCATGAACAAATTTATCGTGTTTCCATCCCCATTGATATTGTTCATCCATGCTGCAAATTTTTCTGCATCTAAAGGATACTCATTCCATGACTTTTCTGAAAATCTAAAAGCAATATCATCAGATAACTTGTAATTCTTTAATAATAACTTGATTTTTGAGTTTTTTGCAGTATATAAAAAATTAGGATTTCTTCCTTGAAGAACATGATCTGCACCTTCTGCAATCACTCCTTTATATCCTAACTTTTCTGCAAGCAGTGCAAGTTCATTATTGTATATCAGCTCAGTATTTCTCAGTACTTTAGGAGATTGCTTGAAATATCTTTTTATTAGTGCTTTATGCCGTAATACTTGTTTTCTGAACTCTGGCTTGGAATAGATGAAACTTAAACTGTGATGATAAGTCTCTGATAAGAATTCAACATTTCCTGTATCTGCAAGATCCATGAACGATTCAAGGACTTCTGGAAATTTATTTTCGAACTGTTCTAGCGCAGTTCCAGTGATGCTGAAAGAAGCTTTAAATTTTCCATCTGTCTTTCTGATTAACTCAAGCAATAACTTGTTTGCAGGAAGATAACACTTGTTTGCAACTCTCTGCATTATTTCTTGATTTTTTTGATCGTCAAAATAATTTTTATTAGATCCAACATCAAAGATGCTGCGCTTTTGCAGTCGAAACGGCTGATGAACTTGAAAATAAAAACATGTTGAAACCATCAGTACACCTCTATTTTCGCAGTTCTTTTATTTGATATATCATACAACTCTTTGTAAAGCTTGATGCACTTCTCAGCAGTCTTATTCCAGCTGAATTTTTTAACTTCATTATATGAATTATCTGAAATTTCTTGATGAAGCTCTTTGTACTTCAATAATGCAATGATCTTGTTAGCCATCTCATCAATATCCCAGAAATCAACTTTAAAACAGTGCTTTAATACTTCGGAAACTCCTGATTGCTTTGAAATTATTACAGGGGTCTTATTTCTCGCTGCTTCTAATGGAGTTATTCCAAATGGCTCTGATACTGAAGGCATGACATAAAGGTCAGCCATTTTGTATGCGCGATCAACTTGAGATCCTGATAAGTGCCCTGCAAACAATACATTCTGGCTTATTCCTAAATCTGCAGCTTTTTCAATCATCAAATGCTCCATATCTCCTGTTCCTGCGATTATGAATTTTATGCTGTCTCCTTGCAATCCCCTGCGAATCTTGTTATTTTCATAATCTAATACTTTTTTAGCAGCATTCAAGAAATGATCAGGTCCTTTTTGTATTGTCAATCTTCCAAGATATAGAACAATTTTTTCATGCTTTTTTATTGGGAAATTTTCTTTGGAATGACCCAGGGATTCTGTTGAGTCAACTGCATTATGAATTACGCAAATTTTTTCAGGAGATATCCCATAATAACGCATTATTTTTAGCTTTGTATAATTGCTCACTGCGATTATTTTATCTGCATATAACATTCCTTGTTTTTCAATCTCGTAAACATATTGATTGACTCCATGATCTGCAGTTCTATCAAATTCAGTAGCGTGAATATGGACAATTAATGGAATTCCGGTTGCTTTTTTTGTGTTTATTCCTGCCTGAAAAGTAAGCCAGTCATGACAATGTATAATGTCAAATCCATTTTTTTGAAATTCATCAATCGCTATTATTGTAGCTTCTTCAGAATATCGCTCAACTTCTTCAAATAGATTAGATCCATAAAGTGAAGAAAATTCTGGATGGTTTATATTTTTCATAAAACTTCTCGAATACTCACTCGCGGTCATGTAAGGAGTTAAATTAGATTTTACTGTTCTGAAGAGTATTTCTTTATTTTTAAACGCAGCCAGAACATTGACATGGCTCTGGAAATTATCAGAACTAGGAAGTACAAAAGATACATAGATTCCTGCATTTACTAATCCCTTTGTAAGGCCAAAGCATGCAGTTCCAAGACCTCCTGTACTTTTAGGGGGAAACTCCCACCCGAACATTAATACTCTTATTGCGCCCATAATATCTAGGTCTTATAGTTGTTCTATCAATGTGTTCTAGATAGTTATTCTACAAGAACCCACCCTCCCAAATACAGACATAAAGACAGAATGTCTAAACAGTATTCTGGGATCTTTCCTTTATAATACTTGTCATGCTACTTAAGAGTGAAAGTAAAACTTTAAGTAATTTAGATACATTAATGACATGAAAAGAGTTATTTTTTAAATAAAATGAAATGAAGGTGTCAAAAAATGAGAGAAATTGACTGGCAAGAAAACAAAATTCTAACAGAACTTGTCAAAAATGCAAGAATCTCAGATAATGAAATTTCACGAAGAACAAGAATTCCTTTAAAGACTGTTAATCGTAAACGCAAGAAATTAGAGGAAGAAGGATTACTTTATTATTTTACTTATATAGATAACTCAAGCTCAGGAACAGGACTCTTCAGATCAAGAAAGCTGTATATTGTGAAACTTAAAAAAGGAATATTACGGCAAAAAGTAATAGAAGCAATGCTAGAAACTAAAGATAACAATACATTTATCAAGAACATCTATGAAGCACATATCGGAGAATTAGATGGGCATAATGCTCTTTTTTTTGTGATTGAAAGCTCTAAAGAACATGATATTGTCGAAATATACAATAGTGAGATAGTTCCTACAATAGAAAGATTGCTTGGAGACTGCATAGAATCAACCCAAGTTCTGGGAATAACAACACCAATAAGAATAATGCATAATTATCTTCCTCTAGCAAACATGGAAAAAGGAACAATAAAAGAAGACTTTCCAAATGATAAGGTGTTTGTTGGTTAGTTGCTTATTCATTTCTCATGATATAAACTATACGTGCTTCATCTGAGTGGATTGTTTTTGAAGATATGAAAAATTTTTCAACATTCGCTTTAAAATTATCAGGATTATTTACAGAACAATTTTCAAGAACTCTGAGCAGGCCTTCATTTTCCAATTCTACATACCCGAGCTTATTCCTTCTGGAAACATCTAATCCTGCATGCTTCGCATCTCGCTCTTTCATAACTAACTGGTCAGTTCCTTGATATCTCAGTAAATCCTTTTCAAGAGATCTTAACTTATTATGAAGTAGCCCTCTCAAAACAGAAAAAGAGTTAAGCGACCTCAAACATACAAAAGCAGGTGAGGTGTACGAAATAGTTTCACCAAGAATGTTTACAAAAGATGTCAAGAATTCACTCATTGCTGAAGCAAGTACATACTGTTTCATTTTAGAGATATCCTCATTATTTACTTCTACAAAATAAGAGACTTTTGGCGTTATTTCTTGCTCATGCTCTTTTCCAGACTCATCAGTCACAGTTTCGTGATATTTTATTCCTAATCGCTCAACAATATCTAAAGGAATAAATGACTCTGTCACTCCGTCCGTATAAAGAACTAAGAAATCATTCTTTTCTATTCTTACAGGAGCAGACTTCGAATAATGTTCATCCGCCATAACCCCTAACGGAAGATCTGATTCTGGCTGGATTTTTTCTAATTTATCAAGCAATGTTGCAGAATACTTACCTGTTTCTGGGTCATAGTGCAAATGTATAGGATGCATCCCTCCTGCATCACCAAAAAAAGATTGTCCTTTATTATCAATCAAT
This sequence comes from uncultured Methanosarcinales archaeon, assembly GCA_964508575.1. Taxonomy (GTDB): domain Archaea; phylum Nanobdellota; class Nanobdellia; order Woesearchaeales; family CAZDUE01; genus CAZDUE01. Next base: position 962 of record CAZDUE010000013.1, on the reverse strand, counting down.
ACTGCTGTTGATGTTACAAATCGGTCACTATATTCTTCATATCTAAACCGAGAACCAATGATGTTGTTCATTTTATCAAAAAATTCATCAGGAGCCAATACATCAGAAGCTTGTCTATAACTGCTTGAATGAAGAAGAGCTGTTGCATATAGTTTTGTCAACAATCCAAGATAATCCCCTCCATTTATTAACTTTCCTGAAACATCCATTATTGAAACAAAAACAAATTTTTCATCATCACTAGATCCATGAGTCATTATTGATGTGTCCGCTGTTATTAACCGGTGAACTGAATCACGATCTAACGAATTTAGATGCAAAGGATAATTTCCCTCAACAACTCCGAGACCGTTGATCATTCTTCCTTCTTGATCTAATCTCTCAAAAGGATGCTTATCTTCTTTTGTTGATTTTGAAACACGCTGTTGAATCTCTAGTGATAAAAAATCGTCAAGTGTTTTCTTAATCTCTCTTGCTTTTTCAATAGCTTCTTCTTCAGTCAATGTGCTCAGCAGAGGATTGAATGAATCAGGTATTTGAAAACAGATTTGACCTTTATTTTCCACTAAGTATCCTGCAATTTTGCTGTCCACTTCTCTGATATATAATTCTGCTATTTCCTGCCTAATCTGATATCTTGTCTTAAGTTCATCACCAAGCAATTGCTTTGCACGTTCTTCAAATGATAAATAATGCTGAAGAAGATCATTTTTCAGAGCTTCAATTATCTTATCTTCTGAATTTTTCTGAACTTGAATATCTTGTTCTTGATCTTTCATTGCTAATACCATTTGATTTTTTACCCACTCACATAATTCAGTTATTGATACTACTTTACCGTAACAAACTATTTAACATAGTTATAAGTTAATGGCTTCCCTTTATAAACTTTACTTTTTTCGAGTTTTCAGAGATGAAATCTTTAAATACAACTTGAAAATTCTTAAAAGCTCATGACAAGC
>CAZDUE010000012.1:8236-20015 GCA_964508575.1 uncultured Methanosarcinales archaeon | reverse complement strand
AGTTTCACTATTAATATTATCGTCTTGCAATTCAAGTTCAAACTCAAATCAAAATTCTAACAGCATTTCAGGATATGCTTTTTTCCAGCAAGGTGGAGAAACTATTTATGATGTTATGAAACAAGCAAGCTTGCCAGAAACAAGAAGCACTTTTGTTTTTGTTCTTGGAGATAATCCAGAATTCAGCCAGCAAATTAATGAAGAAATAAGCAACCTGGCGCCATTAGCCGAGCTTGTAGGAGCTGCCAAAGTAGTGAGTGCAGACGAGCAAATCCAGGATAAAGATTTAGTTGTTGTAGGAACATCCCAAACAAACAGCTTATCTGCAAAATTTCTTCCTGGAGATTTTACATTAAAACAAGGACAAGCACTGATATATCTGGACAATTCAGATGGTTTTAAATTATTTATTGCAGGAGCAACTCCTCAAGATACTTCTGCTGCAGTAAACATTCTTCTTAATTTTGAACAGAACAAAGCATTACTCTCGACAAATAAAGTAGTTTTGGGAACACAAAATACTGTTTCAACTACATCTTCAGGATTATCCTCAACAACATTGACATCCACAAAATCAAGCAGTGGAGGGGGTGGCGGCGGCGGAGGCAGTGGAGCTAGAACAACTGCTAAAACTACAACCACTCAGACATCTACACCTACAGTATCTGGAATTAATTCACAGGATACTCAAACAGGAACAAGTACAACAACTACGACAACCACAGGATCATCTAGTAATGGAGAATCTGTGACAAATTCACCTTCATCAGGAAGTACATCAGGAACTACAGGATCAGGATCTTCTGGATCAAATTACAGAAATGATCAAGTTCAAAAAAATACAAACCAAAATACGCAGAATCCAACAACTGAAAATCCTTCAATGCAGGACAAGAATCTTGCTTATGATGGTGCAGAAAAAGCAAATCCATTAGTAAATCAGAGTGGAACAATAACTCTTGTTTCCTTGCTGGTTATCTTCTTAGTTTTAGGATTGATTGTAGGATTTGTAATCTATAAGAAAAAATCAGCAATAAACTTGGGAAGCAGTGTTTCAAGTTCTTTTGGTCAATCAACAGTTGGATCAAATAATTTGGAATCCACAAGTATGAAATCGAGTGCATCAAATGTATCAAACACAGACAGTTTAAATAAAATAGAGAACATGGAGAAATCCAATTTTTTCCAAAAGTTATTCAAGAAAAAAGAAGCACAAGACAATTTACAGAATGTCAATCAAGCAAGCTATAAAGCTAGTTACCAAACAATCAGTAAGCAAAATACTAAAAATACTCAGTCTAATTCTCAGTTTAATAATCAATCTAATCAGTCCAATGGATTAAACTCGAAATCACAATTAGATCCTCAGAAAACCAAAGAACTGCAAGACTACTATAAAGCTTGCAGTGCACAAGGAATAGGCAATGAACAGATTAAATCCTCTTTAACAGCAGCAGGATGGCCTAAGGATATTGTTGATAATTTTTTTGCAAATAACAAATGATATGGTAAAATATGAAATTAAAAAATAACAACTATAGAATTCAATTGCTCTTAGGTGGTATATTTTGCTTAGTTCTTTTATCATCAGGATGCCAAAAAACAGGAAAAGCTTTTTCATGGGATGCTGGAGTTGATCAGAATATTTATAATTTGGCTGTTCTTGCTAGTTCTGGAAAAGCAGGAACTTTTGATGTAGTTGTAGATGATAATACAAATATCCAAGCAATAAGTCCTTTAGTAAGTGCTCTTGGAATTTCAGATACTTTCAGATCTGAGGAAGTTTCAAATCAAAAAGATCTCATTATCGTGGGAAGTTCAAGCACTAATTCTTTGATCAAGACAAAGTATCCTGATGTTTCTGTATCTGAGGGAGAAGCAGTTGTAATCCTAGATACAACAGATGGAACAAAATTGTATATAATAAGTTCTTCATCAAAAGGAACATCAGCAGTTGTGAATGCTTTATTGAACTACAAAGAGCATAAAGAACTAAAATCAACAAAAGTAAAAGTACTGGCTGATGTGACTGTTAAAGATTTAACTGGAAAAGTAGCAGATACAAAAGAAACAGATACTAATGAAAATACAGCGAATGGTAATACAGCAAATACAAATACTGAAACCACAACTGGAACAAGCACTGGAACAACGAATACAGAAGCAGATTCAAAATCAACTCAGACAGAGGCAAAATGCGAATCAAGCTACAATGACTGCAGTTTTACATCCTGCAATGTTGTGGATGGAAATTCTGCAAGAATAAAAGAGTGCAAAGACTCAAATAAATGCTCTGCTGAGACAAGAGTATCCTCAGAAGCATGCACCTATGAATGTTCATCAAAAGATTGGCAATGTGATTCTTATAAACTTCAATCTGAAACTAGTTATTTGAAGAATGAACAAGTAAAGATCAACAGTGAAGGAATTCCTCAATGTATCTATAAAGAATCCTACAAGAGAATTTGTAATATAAATAAGGAGGTTACAGCAATATGCGGAGACTCTTTATCTTCAAAGCCTGTAGAAAAATATGATTGTGTTCCGAATTGCGAGGAGAAATGGACTGAAAAGAGTATTGGAAAGTGCGAATCTCATGGAGACTTTATATTTCAAAATGTTGAATGGATAGATCAAAACAATTGTGGAACAGAATACGAAAAGCCTAAACCAGCAAGAGAATGCACTCTTGATCCTTCAAAAGGAACTTTAATTATTAACACTCAAGAAGGAGCAAATATTACAGTGAATATGAAAGCTTTAACACTATCTCAAACTAAGACCTCAAGGGGACAATCAGATGTGAATATCAATGTTGCTTCTAGCACTGATTCTTCTAGCACTGATTCTGGGGCTGATTCCAGTATTGCTGCTCAGACAAATGCTCCAGGAAATACAGAAAATTCAAATTCAGAAATAAATATTGCAGCAACAAAATCAGATGATGTTGAGAACTCAAAAATTCACACAGTAATTGATCTTATCCCTGGAGATTATGAGATAACTGCAGTAATGGAAGGGTACTCAATAAAAACTTACAATACCACAATAGAATCAGGCAAGATCACAAAAATAGATATTAAACTAAATCCTTATGTTAAGACAGAATTCGCGAGAATAAAAGATAAAAAACTTTTTGATAACTTCAGAATTGTGATAGGTGCTAGTGCTGATCTTAAAGATAACTTAGGAGCATTAGATGTTGCAGATGGGCACAGAATATCAAAGACTGTTCTTGACTCAAATATCAATCTTGATGATTTAAGCTCGCAGAATCTTATTATTGTGGGCGGTCCTTGTGCTAATAAAATAGCGGCAAAACTTTCTGGTAAAGAATGGAAAGATAATAAGCCTGCAGATGACTGTGCTGAGGGATACACAACAGGAAAAGGAACTGTTTGGCTGATAAAAGGAGAAAACTCTGTAAAGATTCTTGTAATGGGCGCTTCTGCAGATGATACAAGAAGATTATCATATCTATTAAAGAAATTCACAGATTATGAAACTAATCTTAAAGCCACAAAAATAGAAGCTTGCGGTGATGATATCACAGATGTAAAATTTGACTGCTCTAATTTCAAGCCAAATGAGGAAAGAAATAACTGCGCAAAATCAAGAGGAAGCTGGAAAATTTTTGCAAATAGCTGCGTAGACTCCTGCGAATTTGCAAAAACACCTTCAATGACTTGTGAAGAAACTAAAGTAAACAGTTGTGACTGCGGAATACTAAGATGCTGGGATGGAAAATCTTGCGTTAACAATCCAGTTTTGGAAAAATTGAAAAAAACAGAAATAACAGCAACAAGCAATACTTAAAAGTTCACTAGTAAAATCTTTTTTAATTTTTTTAATTTTTCATTATGAAAAAAGGATTGATGAAAAGAGAGTTGATAAAAAGAGGTAAAAAATGTTTTGTAAAGATGGTTGGAAGATTTTTGGAGCTTTTTTTGTGGTTTCGTTAGTTGTATTTTCGTGGAGTGGTGTTGATTTTTCTCATATTGGTCAGAATGATGGTGGTTTGACTGGGTATGCTGTTGATGAATCTAATTCAGTTAGTTTTACACTAAATGCTGGTGATTGGACCATGGTAAGTGTTCCTTTTTCTGATTTTTCTGGTTCTGGTTGTGATTCTGAGGATGATTCTGTTTGGGCGATTCATTATGATTCTGTTAAAGGAGATTATGGTGGTTGGATTGCGAGAGAAGATTTTGATACTCAGTTAAATTCTGGATTTGGTTATTGGATGTATTATGATTCTGAAGTTTCTGAGAGTTGTACTTTAACATTCACAGGAACTAAAGCTGTAAGTTTTGATTCTGTTGGCGAGGGAAGTGATGGTTCTTTAAGTTCTGGTGCTAATATGATAGGTGTTGGTAAAGCTTTGAGTTTGAAAGATTATGCAGGAGATTGTGTTTTCAATGATAAAAGCCTTGTTTGGTATGATCATGATAAAATCAGACTAAATTCTGACGGAAGTTTTGCCAAGGATGACAATAACGATATCATTCATGGCGATTATGCTTATGTCAAAGATTTAGTTATGACTCCTGAAAAAGCATATTGGCTCATAACTTCAAATACCTGTAAGCTGGGAAAAGTCCAGCAAGCAGTTTCTGATTCTAAGTACATGATTTTCCAGCAGTCCAGACAAACTGACGGAAGTTACAGAAGTGCAATATTGATTATTAATGAAAAGAATGAAGTTCTAAAAGCTATAGATTACTTAGGCAGTAAAAAAAGCACAGTTGATTCTGATGATCCTCCAGAGATGACTGCAATTCCTGCAGGTAAAGATAAAAATGGAAAATATCATTTCCTTATTAGTGACTGGGAGCTTGGAGAAGTCCGAGAGATAGATGAAGATGGAAAATTAGTCTGGAGCTTTTATAAAAATGTAAGATTGAAATCAAATTCCCAAAATTATGATTCTTCATATTATTATCATATTTATCCTGTATTTGCACAGCGATTAAAGAATGGAAATACATTAGTTGCTAGTGATCCAGACTATGATAAAGGATATTTTGATGGTCAAGTTTTAGAAGTTCTTCCTAATGGAGAGGTTATCAGAAATATTCCCGTAAGTTATTTTGCTCCCAGTGGAGGATTAGGAAAACCTCGTCCAGAAATCGCGTGGAAAACAAGTTCTGGAAATACCTTTGTTTATGGAGTAACAGGAGGGGTTGGAGGAAAGTTTTATGAAGAAAAAGGACCTGGTCGAGAATTACTAACAACTTCTATAAAAAATTCAGGAATACCTTTTGGATTAATTCCTTCTGTGGATAATATTTATATTAAAGATGATAGTCTTTACTTTATAGCTTCTAATTATACAGCTAAAAATTCACAAATTGTCAAAGTTTCAAATTATGTAAATCCAGTTTATGATCCTACTTGGGTTAATGTACCTAAGCCAGTTGTAAAAACACTTTATAAATTTGAGGGTGGAGTTCCTGAAAATTTCTTCCCATTAGATGATAATACTTTTTTATTTGTGGATGAAGAAAGAGGAAGTGTTTACAAGATTGATGCAAGTAATGGAAAAGTTACATGGAATTTTACTTCAAATAATTATAAGAAATATATAACTTTTAAAGGAACTGATCCTAATAATCCAGACACTGATGGTGATGGAATTTATGACGGAGGAGAGAGAAGTTCATATTATCAAGGCACTCAATATTCTCAGCCAATAGAAAGGTTGGATCCTTTAAAGCACCCTGTTGATAATGATCATGATGGAATTGCTGATTTGTGGGAGAAAACTTTTTTCTCTTCATCAGGAGGAAACTGCGACCCTAGTGCTGATCCTGATGGAGATGGAATGAGCAATCTCAAGGAATATCTCTTGGGATATAGTCCCACCTCTAAGAGTACTGCTCCCACTTTTACAGATTCTGATAATGATGGTCTTTCTGATATTCAAGAAAGCTGGGAAATAGTACCTCAAGACTATCAGTCATGCAAGCAGGATGATAACTTTTTGAAAGAGCCTTGCGGTCCTCAAATTATTTACCCTCTAGATTACATGGGTCCTGATGTTGATACTACTCCTACAATTAAGGATGTTCCAAATTTGCCATCATCTGAAACTTTGTTAATGACCTCAGGATATTATGAGAGTTATACAAATGTTCCTCCAAGAGTCATGGAAGTAGACAATAAAAACATTATAAAATGGCAGTATTCTACTTTATTGACTGGTTATAAAGCATCATCTCCGACTTACGCACAAAGATTAACAAACGGAAATACTTTAATTACAGATTCTCTAGGAAATAGGGTTTTTGAAATAAATTCAGAAGATAAAATGGTTTGGCAGTACAATGGAAGTTCACTTAAAGATTATGTATATTCTCCAAATTATGCAGAACGTCTAGATGATGGAAACACTTTGATAGCTGATTCTAATAATCATAGAATTATTGAGTTAAATCCTGCTAGGCAGGTTGTATGGCAGTATGGAACATTCGGAATTTATGGCAAAGCAAATTATTCTTTAACAAATTCTCTGACAGGAAATGGAGTTGCTGGATCTATTACTCCCCAAGGTCAATTGTATTATCCAAGATATGCTCACAAGCTAGATTCTGGAAATATTTTGGTTGCAGATTCTTACAATCAAAGAGTTATTGAAATTACTCCAGAAAAGAAAATTGCGTGGACTTATAGGGATACAAGATATAATTGCAACCCTGGTTTTGTAAGCAAGCTTTCGAACGGTAATTTTTTAATAACTTTGACAAATAATTGTGCAGAAGTGGATGAAATAAGCCCTGATGGAAAAATTCTATGGACATATGGGAATGGAAATGGATCAAGACAGAGTTATACAGAATACAATAAACTTTACAGTCCTGCAACAGCTCAAGAGCTTTCTAATGGAAATATTTTAATCTCTGACAGAAATTCGAGAATGCTTGAAATTGATAAAAAAACAAAACTTGCTGTCAGAAAAATAGATCCTTTAAGTAAGAACCAAACTCTTTATGTTGCAGATTCTAATAATAATCTTAAAAGAGATCTTTCAACAAGCTATGCAGTAAACTCTGCTCATGTTCTCGATACTAGGTTAGCTCCTGCATATATTCCAAAAAATTCATTGTATTATGGACTAATACTTCTAATGCATCTTGATGAAAATCCTGCTGTTGAAGGAACAATAATCAAAGATGAAGCCAATAAACTCAATTACGGGCTCCCAGTTGCTCCTCAATTTAATGGAATTTTACATTCATCTGGATCCAAATCTGTTGAAGGAAAAATTGGAACAGCAATTAATTTTGATGGAATGAAAGATTATATTGAAGTTAAGGATGGAATGGCATCTCCTCTAAGACCTTCAAATATAAGTATTGCAATGTGGTGCTATGTTGAATCTCTTGAAAGTAACCAGGCAAGATGTAAAGTTTCTAAATGGGATAAGCAATATTCTATTTATCTTGACTCTGATAATAAGTTTAAATTTGTGGGAGGAATAAGTGCGAGTAATGGCGCGAGCACTACAGGAATTGAGTCTAATGCATTGAAGCAAACGGGCTGGCATCACGTAGCTGTAACGAATGATGGAAATCATTTCAAGATTTATGTTGACGGAAAGCTGGATGTATTTATCCCTGGAAAAAAGCTAACAATGTGGAATGGAGCAGATTACAGTATAAATTTAGGCAGAGACGCAATTCCGTATTACGATAAAACAACAATTCCTAAATATTATCCTGGAACAATTGATGAGCTTGCAATATGGAACAGGGCTTTGACTTCTCAGGAAATTACTCGATTGTACCAAAAAGGTTTTGATTCGTCTGACCTGCCTGCAGAGGGATCAAACATTTTGCCTGATCTTACATGTAAAACTCTGGTACGTTTTGCTTTTACTAATGTATTGCCCCAAGATACTGTGTGCAATCCTGTCTTTAATTTTAATGGTAAAAAATCAATAAACTTACCCAGCAATATTATAGATCCTGTATTCTATCTAGATAATGTTCGTGTTAATGATGGCTGTGAGATTGTAAAAATAAATGACCAGACACTTTTGGACGAATCTTTGACATGTGGCACTTGTCCAGCTCTAAGAAATGTTGAGAACATAAATAAAATAGTGAATATTGAAAAAAATGCAATGAACCTGGAGGTAAGCTGGGTTGATTCTCAAGGAGGAGCAGGAACTGAGGGAGGGATTTGGATATATGGAACATTATTGTATTCTGTTAAAAATACTGATAAATGTCTGCAAACTATTAGTTAAACATTAAAAGATTTTCATGAACAAGGAACTGTTAAGTAAAACTGTCAAGTGAAGTATGATAGTTATGATTAATCACGAGGTTTACATAAAATCATTTAATTAATTCATGTTTAATTTAATAAAAGAGGAATGAAAAATGTTTTGTAAGGATTGTTGGAAGATTTTTGGATTGTTTTTTGTGGTTTCGTTAGTTGCATTTTCGTGGAGTGGTGTTGCTCCTGAAATCTTAAATACTCTTTCCGGGGATATTACAGGGCATGTGGTTGAAGATATTACAAACTCTGATTCATTCACAATTCAGCTAAAACAAGGATGGAACATTGTTTCTGTACCATTTAAAGATTCTGAAATATCTGGATGTGAAGATTATCCAGCAATACATTACGACTCTGATTTGGAATATAAAGACGAAAATGGAAATATGCAGATAGGAAATTACGAGGATTGGATCGATATTAAAGAAATGAAGTACGGCAAAGGATACTGGGTGTATGCTGATGAAGAATGCTCTTTGTCGTTTAAAGGAACTCAACTTGTCGAGATCCAAGATATTGAGAGCGGAGAATTAAAAACAGGAATCAATCATGCAGGAGCAACTACTGAAGCTTATAATTTAGCTGATTACAAAGGAACTTGCGAAATAAACAATATTTATGAATATGATTCTGAGAAGCTTCAAACAGATGAAGAAGGCAATGCAATAATTGATGAAGAAGGAACTGAAGTTCATGGAGCTTATATTATGTATTCATCAGGGGATGACTTAGACTTCTTTTACTTTTCTCCTGGAAAAGGGTACTGGATTGATGTCAGTGATGACTGCAAACTTTCTGATTCTTTTACTGAAATAGAACCTGTAAAAAAAGGAGATGGTCTTAAAATAACTGCAGAGACAATTAACCTAGAAGAAGATTATTTAGAACTTGACTCAAAAGGATATGTTTATGGAACTTCAAATTCTGAGAGCGAGTTTTACATAAAATATTCAAAAGATTACAAAACATGGAAAAAGCTAAAAGTCCCTAAAGCTGGAATAACTGCGCCAGAAGGCTACGAAGATATCAGCAGAATGGTGATCTTAGACACTCTTGAAGATGAATCCGGCAGAACATACATGACTGCTTACTTGAGAACAGAGTATGCCAAAACAGAGTCAACACAGACAGGAAGCTCATTTACTTCTACAACTATTTCCTCAGAAAAAGACACTCTTTACTTTATTACAAATGATGATGGAGAATTGACACTGAAAAAAATATATGAATTCCCTGAAGTAGATACTTCAATTACTTGCACTATGATCACTTCTTCTTATTCTTACTCGTGTACAGGAACACAAAGTTATCTCCCTATGTTTTACATGAGAAAGAATGATAATGATAAAAGAGTATACATTTACTTTAGCAAAGCTCCAAAAGTAACATTGACTTCCGAAGGAGGTTCTCAGTTCTTAAAATCAGAATATAGCACTTTGATGTACTCTGATGATGGAAACTCCTGGCAGTCTGCAGATCTTGGAAAACTAAATGATAAAATCATGCCGGTCGAAATGATTGCAGGGATTAACGAAGTATACTTTTATGGTCCATTAAGAATTGATCTTCAATCAGGTAAAGAAGACTGGGGATTTGACGAATACTTTGTTAAATACACAAATAACAATGGTCAAGCGGCTCTCTCAGAACCATCACTTCCATTTAATTACTTGGCAAATCAAGTAATAATAGATAAAGACGGATACATGCATGCTTTACTCGCAGATAAAAAAGACTTCTCGGAAATCAAATACCAAAAATATTCTTTCAAAGATAAAAGATTATTGCAGGAAAAATCAATGAAAGAATTATTAAACTCTCAAAATGTAAATACTCAAGACCTTGCAATCCGCTACTGGATGGTCATAGATGCTGAGGGAAATCCTTATATTATTGTGGACAAATTTTCTTACAGTCCATTTGTTATATCAAAGGAAAAAGATTCTCAAGAGATATACTTAGTAAGCTACGACAAACTAGATGATGCATGGACATTTGATCAAATTGTGAATATTGATGGATCAGATTATTCCATGCTTAAAGTTTTCAACAAAAAATTCAACAAAGATGAAGGGCTTTTGTTTGCTCTTGATACAACACAATTCGGATTTACAGGAAGCGTGAAACCAACAATCCACATGGTAAAAGTGAAATGGAAAGAAGGAAATAACGAGGTTCTGAAAATTGAGAATGTTCAGAGTTAAGATGTTCAGCTAAAATCTCCAGATTTAGGAGTAGAAACTTTCTCATAATCTAAATATTTCATGACAATACTTCTAGTGTGCGAGCCTGCATTAAATGCAATCTCTAAGTTTTTTCCAAGAGTTTTATCAACATAAGTTTCAATTCCAAAAATATTCCCAAAAGGAGGAACAGCTCCTGGAGTACATCCAGTAATTTTATTGACTTCTGAAGGATTAGCAAGTTTTAAATCACGAACTCCTGCTAATTGAGCAAGTTTTTTCTCATCAGCAGTTTCAGAAGCACTAAGAACAGCTAATATATATTTATGTCCTGCATTATAGATTAATGCTTTTGCACCTTGCTCTAGTTTTGTTCCTCTGACTTTTGCAGATTCCTCTGAAGTATAAACTGCCTTGTGCTCTAGTAATCTGTATTGAACATGATTTGTCTTGAGCATCCCGATAATTCTTTCGTAAACTGACTCGTGGCTTGTAATCTTCAAGCCCAAATCCCGCAGATGATTCTCGTCAATCTCGCTTGGAGACTTGTCCATAGGAGACTCTGCTGATTTTGTTTTTGGAAATGCAATTACCTCGCGAATATCATTTATTCCATTCATTAGCGCAGTAATTCTATCAAATCCAATCGCGAATCCACCGTGAGGAGGAGCTCCGTACTTGAAAGCTTCGAGAAGAAATCCAAACTTGTTTTCAGCATCACTCTTAGAATATCCAATAACATTCATCACTCTTTCTTGAATATCTGAACGATGAATTCTGATGCTTCCAGATCCTAACTCTATGCCATTAAGGACTATATCATAGCATTGTGCTCGCACTCTTCCAGGATCTTGCTCGAGAAATTCAAGATGCTCGCGCTTAGGCATAGTAAAAATATGATGCATTGCATCCCATCTTTCTTCTTCTTCATTCCACTCAAAAGAAGGAAAATCAGTTATCCAGCAAAACTTGAAATCAGCAGGATCAATCACATTAAGCCGTTTTCCTAGCTCTACTCTGAGCGCAGCAAGAGAGTTATTAACTACTTTTTCTTTATCAGCAACGAATAAAATAAGATCTCCTTTTTTTGCATTGCATTTTATCAGTATATTATCAAGAGATTCTTTCTTGAAATGCTTCACAATGGAAGAATCTGGCTCTCCATTCTCGTTGATCTTAATCCATGCAAGTCCCTTAGCACCATATTGTGATACAAATACTGTCAGCTCATCAATATCTTTCCTTGAGAAACTAGCACAATCAGGAGCATTGATGCACTTTACTATTCCGCTGTTTTTTGCAGCATTCTC
>CAZDUE010000012.1:0-8226 GCA_964508575.1 uncultured Methanosarcinales archaeon | reverse complement strand
GAAAACAGAAAATCCAGAATCTTTTGCTAAATCGGTCATGTCAAATAATTTCAGAGGAATCCTTAAATCTGGCTTGTCACAGCCATAATCTCGCATTGAGTCGTCGTAAGATAGTTTTGGTATGGGAGTATGAATATCAACATTTAATGTTTTCTTAAACATGTGCTTCAATAACTGATCTCCTAATTCATAAATGTCTTTTTCCTCGCAGAAACTAAGTTCGATATCAATCTGAGTAAATTCGGGCTGTCTGTCTGTTCGTAAATCTTCATCTCGCAAACATCGAGGAAATTGATAGTATTTGTCAAATCCAGAAACCATTAAAATCTGCTTATACAACTGTGGACTTTGAGGCAGCGAGTAGAACTTTCCTTTATGAATTCTAGAAGGAACAACATAATCTCGAGCACCTTCAGGAGTGTGCTTCATCAATAGTGGAGTCTCAATCTCTAAGAATCCTTTTCCATTTAAAAATTCTCTAGTTGCCTGAGCAGCATTATGCCTTAAAATAAATCTTTTTTGCATAACTCTTCTGCGTAGATCAAGATACCTGTACTTTAATCTTACTTCTTCGCTTGCCGTAGAATTATCATCAATCTGCATAGGCAGGGCTTCTGATTTGCTGAGAATCTCGATATCCTCGACAAATATCTCTATTTCTCCTGTTTTTAACTTAGAATTAATCATTCCTTCTTTTCGGTTCTTGACAATTCCTGAAGCTCTTAAAACATCTTCAGAACTTAATTTCTCAGCAATCTTATGAGTATCTTTTGATTTACTGCTAAATTCAGGATCAAAAACTAACTGAGTAAGTCCATATCTATCTCGGAGATCAATAAAAATAACTCCTCCATGATCCCTCCTTGAGTGATTCCATCCGCACAAGCATACTTTTTTATTAACATCCTTTGCAGAAAGCTCTCCGCACGTATGAGTTCGTAACATCTCGTGAAGTGAAAGAAAGTAATATTTAAAGTTATTGGAATTTTTTAATTTTTAACGTCGAAAAACTCTAAAAAAAAAAAAAAAGAAACATTTTTATATGAAACTTCCACAAATAACAAATATTTTGATAATACTAAAATAATATTCAAAACTAAAAGGGTGCATTTGCAATGAAAAAGAAAGGTTCAAATCTGTTCAGTTTTTTATTTCTAGCGACAATGATGTTGATAGTTGTTTCTTCTTGTTCTGTTAATAAGACAGGAAAAGCTTTTTCATGGGATGCTGGAGTTGATCAGAATATTTATAATTTGGCTGCTCTTGCTAGTTCTGGAAAAGCAGGAACCTTTAGTTTTGTTGCTGACACTACATCTGATATTGCAGCATTAAGCCCTTTGACTGCAGCATTAGGTGTTGATGAAACATTAAGATCCTCTGAAGTTACCACTCAAAAAGATTTGATTATTGCTGCTGGTGATAGTTCTCTTGCTTCTGGAGAAGCAATCATGACTCTTGATATAAGTGATGGAACTAAATTAACAATTTCAAGCTCTTCATCTAAAGGAACAACTAATGCTGTGAATGCTTTATTAGATTTCAAGAATAATCCTCAATTAAAATCTAAAAAAGTAAAAGTACTTGCTGACGGAACAGTACAAGACTTGACAGGAACTGCTCCTGCTCCTTGTTCTATAGTCACAGAACCAACGTGTGTTGCAGGAAAAAATTATTACAAAGTAGGAAGTGTTGACGCTAATGGTTGTAAAATTGCAGGAACTTGCGAGTCATGTCCTCCTGTTGCTGAACCTGACTGTTTAGAAGGTGCAACTTATAAGCCAGGTGGAAAAGATGCTAATGGATGCCAATTAGGAGGAACTTGTGTTGCTGCTGTACCAATTGTTGGAAATACAGGAGTTTTAAAAGTTACTTCTGATCCTGCTGGTGCAGAGGTTTATGTTAATGATGTTAAGAAAGGAAATACTCCTTTTACAATGGAAAGTGTTGTAGCTGGAGATTACAAAGTGCAAGTCAAACTTTCTGGTTACAAAGATTCTGAGATAAAGACAGCAACAGTGGGAGTTCAAGAGACTGATGTTGACTTTAAATTAGAAAAAGTTTGTACTCCTGATTTTTCTGATGCTCGTTTGTGTACTTTGACTGCTTGTGGTTCTGATGGTAAGCAGATTAAGACTTGTCAGGATAAGAATAATTGTGGTGGTGCTGCTCAGGTTTCGAGTGTGAGTTGTACTTTTATTGCTCCTTGTACTCCAGACTGGAAAGTTAGATCAACAGGAGAGTGCCAGCCAAATGGAGCACAGACAGTAACTTATGTTGATGCAAATGTTTGTGATCCTAGTAAATCAACAAAGACAGAATCCCAAGCTTGCAAGTACACAGCACCATGCCAAACAACATGGACAGTGTTAAGTGAAGACTCATGCGATGCTGCAACTCAAACAAAAAAAATAACACTAGTAGATTCATGCAATGCTAACAACAAGAAAACAGAAATACAATCTTGCGCTTACATATGCACTGAGAAAGATTGGACTTGTGTAGGATCAATCGATGCTGCGGGCTGTAAATATGATGAGTTATTGACGAGAACTTGTACAAGTACAGTAAAAGTATGTTCTGAAAGTAATACAGCAAAGCCAACAGAAACGTACAAATGTATTCCAAAATGTTTTGAGAACTGGCAATCAACTCCAACAGAAGACTGCAGATCAGATGGAAATCAAGGAATAACTTGGACTGATAAAAACAGCTGTGGAACAACTCATAAAAAACCAGTAGAAAATGCACAAAAATGTACCTACACATCAACACAAGGAACGATATTGCTAAAAACTTATGATGGGGCTAAGATAAGTTATGAAAAAATAAGTTATGAAGTTTCAGAAGCTAGAACTCCTAAAAAAGAAATAACTCCTTTAATTTCAGGAAAAGAAGGATTAATAGATTATGTTCTTCCAAATCTTGATCCTGGAACTTATGAAATAGTGGTTGAACTAGACGGTTACGAATCTGATACAAGAAATGTGCTTGTTGAAAAAGGCAAGACAACTGATGCAGGTGAAATAAAATTAACTCCGCAAATTTCAACAGCATTTAAAAATATCAAGGATAAGAAAGAGTTTGACTCTTATAACATAGTAATAGGGGCTGCAGCAGATCCTTCAGATAATATAGGTGCCTTAGATATTGCAGGAGGTCATAGAATCTCGAAGACCGTCCTTGACACGCAGGTAGATTCAACTAAAAACTTGATTATTGTTGGTGGTCCTTGTGCTAATTCAGAATCTGGAAGATTATTAGGAAAACCATGGAAAGATGGAAAAGCAGCTGTAAACTGCGCTGAAGGATTCGAAGATGGTAAAGGATTTGTTCAGATTTTTAAAGAAGGAGATACAATAAAAATAATCATGGCAGGATACAGTGCTGTTGATACAAGAAGACTTGCTAAAGTTATTAAGAGATTAGTTGATAATGCAGATAAGTTCAAAGGCAAAAAAATAGAAGTCTGCGGAGAAGACTTGAATGATGTAAGATATGACTGCCAACAATTCAAATTAAACACTGCAAAAAGGTCTTGCTTAAAAGCTAAAGGACAATGGACTGGAGATACTTGCCAGTGCCCTGGAGAACTTCAATGGAAAGAAGAAGCTTGTATCGAGAAACCAGCATGTGTTCCAGATTATTCAGATTGTACAACAACTGCATGTGTTTCAGGAAAGCAAACTAAAACATGCAATGATAAAAATAAATGCGAGGGAAGTGCTGCACAAACTACAGAATTAGCATGCAGTGTTGCAACAGGAACTTTAACTGTTACAGCTGTAAAGACAGGAACTACAACAGCTGTTACAGGAGCTGCAATAATTGTTGATGGACAATTAAGGACTGAAGTGACTCCAGCAACAATCACTTTAACTCTTGGACCTCATACTGTAAAACTTACAAAGATCGGATACGAGGACAGTGCAGAAAATTCAACAGAAGTTAAAGAAGGTCAGAATTCATTGAAGATGTTAATAAAGAAAAAAGCTTCGACTCCGCCTCCTCCTCCGCCTCCTCCTCAGTAAGGAATTTTTTTTAAATTTTTAATCAAAGATTCATGAAAAAGAAGGTTAATTGAAAAAAGGGCGAAGATGATTTGTAAAGACTGTTGGAAGATTTTTGGAGCTTTTTTTGTGGTTTCGTTAGTTGTTTTTAGTTGGAGTGGTGTTGATTTTTCTCGTTTGAATTTGAATGGTGGTTTGACTGGTTTTGTGGTTAATGAGGGTAGTTTGGTTACTGTTTCCTTGAATAATGGTTGGAATCTTGTTAGTGTTCCTTTTAAAAGTTTTAGTGTTATTGGCTGTGATTCTGAGGATGATTCTGTTTGGGCGATTCATTATGATAGTTTGAAAGGAGGTTATGGTAGTTGGATTGGGAGGGATGATTTTGTTTCTGAGAATGGATTGCGAGGTGGGTTAGGTTATTGGGTTTATTACGAATCTGAAGTTTCTGAAAGTTGTATTTTAAGTTTTTATGGTTCTGACCCTTTTGCTTTAAGTTATCTTGGCGACAATAAAGATGGAACTTTAATTTCAGGAGCTAATATGATTGGGGCAACTACTGAGAGCACTAAGCTTTCTGATGTTGCCGGAGATTGTGCTTTTGGAGATGCTTCTTTAATATCTTATGATACTTCTAAATCAGATTATGTTTACGCTAAAGAATTAACTCCTGGAAAAGGATACTGGATAATAAATGATGCCGAAAATAGTTGTAAACTTAAAGTGCAAGCGATTATTGAAGAAAAGAAAATAATTTTTTCATCACAAAAGCTGGATTTGGACAGCATTAAAGAAACATTGGGATGGGGTTACATGTGGATGATGGATTCATCAGTAGTTAAATTAGAAAACGGAGATTATTATATGGTATTAAGAGGAATTCGAGAGAAGATTGATACAGCCAGCAAAGAGAAATACAATGCAGTTGCTTTTGCTCTTATAAAATCTTCTGACAAAGGAAAAACTTGGTCTGTAAAAAGCACGAAAGAGGATGAGTATACTTTCAGTCTCACTGAAGGCACTGCACAATACGCAGAAACAGCGCCTGTTGATCCTCGACCAGGAGATACATACGCGCTTTACACTTACAAAGCTAAAATAAGAAATAAAAAAGGTAAAGGTAATTTGTCCATATGGGATGTTTATGTTTATTCATTATACAATACTGATTCATACAGTATTGATTCTGGTGAAACTATAAAAACAACTTATACTTATTTCATAACTTATGGAACTGACCCAAATGGAAAGAGGTATGTTAAAGAGAAAGGATGGAAATCAAACTCTGAAACTTACAGCTACATACAATACCCTTCATATTCACAGGAAATTAGAAACGGAATTGATAATGCTTTAGGTAAAAAAGAAGGATCATCAGTTCCTAAATATTATTTAATAGAAGATAATTCAGAAATCTCTATTGGTGATGGCAAGATTTCAGGAGGTTTAATTCAAGACAGTGAAAAATCAATGTATTATGATTACTACACCAAAGATTGGAAGCAAAAAGTAGTTAAAATCTCAAAATCAGGAGTTCAATTTTTTGAATATCCTGAAAAAGTAACAAATTATCAAGAATATGTTCTTAAAAAATTTGTCGGTCTTGATGATAATTTTTATCTTCTAACTTATTCAGGATGGAATCCAAAAACTTTCAGAATATGGAAACTTGAATCAGGCACATTCGTTTCTAAAATAACTTTTGGATATAAATTCACTGGAAAGAATAGCACTTCTTCAGAAAGTCCTTCTGTACAAGTTGATGCTGATGGAATTTTACATGCTGTATTTGATGTGCAAAATGGAGATGTATTCTACTCTTATTTATCCTTGACAGATCCTGTTAAATCAATAGAAGGAGTTAAGCTTGATTTTCCAAGAGGAAATACTCGATATCCAAATTCAAAAGTTTTCATTAATCAAAATAATGATGCATTCATAATCATAAAACAGCGAAATGATACTGCAGATAAATTTAATTTACTGTTAGCTAAACCAAATAAGCAAAAAGGTGAACTAAGCACTGAGAAAAATAATTTTGAAATTAGTTTCTTAAAGGAATTTCCAAAGATGTATGCTTATCAAGTTCAAATTCTTAACTCAAACTGGCCGCAATCTAACAGAATAAGTAATCCTCAAGATTTAAAAATGATTTATCAAAAAAACGAGAATGGTATTTGGTATTATTATTTAGAAACTCCTGAATAATTGGATTATTGAAAGTATTCCATTAAAATAAATTATTGATTATCTCCTCTTCACTCAATCTTTTAGATATCAACCTGAATTTTCCATTAACATAAAGAACTTCTGCAGCCATTGGACGTAGATTGTAAATAGAACCCATAGAATAACAGTAAGCTCCTGCATTATGAATTGCGAGTAGATCTCCTTCTCGAATCTCAGGAATTTCTCTGTCACTAGCAAAAGTATCTCCTGTCTCGCAAATATTTCCAACAACATCGTACTTTTTTAATTTTCCTTTAGGATTGCTTAAATTAGTAATGTGATGATACGCATTGTACATTACTGGACGGATAAGATGATTAAAACCAGAATCAGTTCCTGCAATTATTCGAGATCTATTATTTTTTAAAGTGTTCACTTTAATCACCAAGTATCCTGATTCTGCAACAATATATTTACCAGGTTCAAAATATAAGTCAAGATTCCTATCATGGGCTTTGCAGAATTTTTCAAACATTTTTGAAACTTTTAACCCAAACTCAGCATAATTAACTCGAGTTTCATCAGGATGATATGGCACTTTAAAGCCACCGCCGAAATCCATAAATTTCAGATGGGGAAAATTTTGTGCTGTTGCAATATTCATTAAATTCTGCATGCTTTGAAAAACTTTAGCCATGTCAGAAATTCCAGAGCCAGTATGCTCGTGAAGTCCAATGACTTTTAAGTTGTATTTTTTTACAATATTTTTAACTTTATTTAAATCACTGAGTAATATTCCAAACTTTGTTAAATCTCCTCCTGTTATAACTTTCTCGTGCTCTCCAGCGATAACATCAGGATTGAAACGAATACATACTTCACTTCCAGAATATGTTTTTCCGAATTTTTCAAGCCGTGATAAAGAGCCCATATTCATCAAAATTCCTAGTTTTTTTATTTTATGCATTTCTTCATCAGTCATATTATTTTCTGTGAATAGCAATTGCTCTTTTCTAAATCCCAGCTTTAACGCAAGAATTGCTTCTCCTGGACTGACAAGATCAAGATACGCTCCTTGCTTTTTTAATAATTTAAGAATTTCAGGATTATAATTTGCCTTCATTGCATAAAGAATCCGCAGATTGCTCTTGTTGTTTTTATCAGATTTCAATTTAATAAAATTAAAGAAATCATTGTATCTTTCTATAATTAAATATCCATTATAAACAAAAAGAGGAGTTCCATATTTCTTTGCAGTATTCACTAAAAGATTTTCTGACAATTCATCCATATCAAAATTTTATTGAGCTGTTTAATTTAAACTTGTTGATTTTTCAATAATTTTTTTAGTTAAGTATTTAAAGGATTCTTCAATAAAATTGATGAAAGAGGTTCGCAATGTTTTGTAATGATACTTGGAAGCTGTTCGGGAGTTTTTTTGTGGTTTCGTTAGTTGTTTTTAGTTGGAGTGGTGTTGCTCCTGGTTTGTTGAGCCAGTTTTCTGGGGATGTTACTGGGAATGCTGTTGCTGGTGGTAGTTTTGCTGCTGATTCTGCTGCTTCTGGGAATAAGTTGAGTACTGAGAGTATGAGTGTTGTTCTTTTTTCTGGTTGGAATTTTGTTTCTGTTCCTTACAATAATGCGGCTATTACTGGTTGTGATTCTGACGATGATTCTGTTTGGGCGATTCATTATGATAGTTTGAAAGGAGGTTATGGTAGTTGGATTGGGAGAGATGATTTTGATTCTGAGATTGGATTGCGAGGTGGGTTGGGTTATTGGGTTTATTACGAATCTGAGAGTTATAATAGTTGTACTTTGAGTTTTGCTGGAACTTTTAATGTTGTTGAGAATGATGGTTATGTTTTGTTTAGTGATCTTGGAGATGATAAAGATGGTGTTTTGAATTCGGGAGTTAATATGATTGGCAGTCCTGGAGAGAACATTAAGCTTTCTGATATTGCTGGAGATTGTGTTTTTGATGAGAACTCTTTGATTTCTTATGATACTTCTAAATCAGATTATGTTTACGCTAAAGAATTAACTCCTGGAA
>CAZDUE010000011.1:0-20024 GCA_964508575.1 uncultured Methanosarcinales archaeon | reverse complement strand
ATTGTGGATTTGGCAAGGTGCATGTATTTAGCGATATCTTTTGATTTAAGATTATCTCCAAGTTTATCTTCCAAAGTCCATATTGCTCTTATGTAATCCTCGCGTGTTGGAGTGGTCATAAAATGTTCGTTAATACGAACTTGTTTATAAATGTTCTCATTATTTTTCAGAACTAACAGAAACCTTTAAAAATCACACAGTCATTTACAAGCATATGGCAGGTCCAACAGCACTTAAAAAATTTTGTCAAAAATGCCGCGAGTTTATCATATCAGAGGGCTTTGACTTCTGTCTTCATTGCGGATCAAGATTGATAATTCCACGAGATTTTGGTGAAACTTTTAGATATTGTGAGCGATGCAAATCTTTAGTAACCCAAGAAGGAATTAATTTCTGTCCTAAATGCGGAAAGTACTTCAAGCAAAAAGCAATCTATGGACCAAAAGCAGCAGAAGGGGGATTGTGATGCCAGTTTATGCTCTTACATATGAAGGAAACTTACCTGAAATTAAAGGAGGTCATTTGCGATCAACTAGTCCTGAAAGTATGAATTCAAGTGATGGAATAAGTATAAAGAGGTCAGTAAGTGGTTACACTGTAATTGCTGATATCTTTGATATTGAAAGAAAATTTTCTCGAGCACTTCGTTGGATAATTGATGCTGATGGAGTACAAGCATTAGATGGTCTTGTTTTAAGTCATATTGCTCAAGGAGATACATGGGTTAAATCTGCTGATGCACATCCATGGCATCAAAACTATCCTCTTTCAGTCTCACGTAAGTTTCGCCAAGCCAAGTTTGACATAGAAAAAATTATTGAGATGAAAAACAAGCATCATGCATTTGAAACAGTTAATTCTTAGAAATATTAAACCCTCTAAATTATAAGTAAAATAAAAAATTTTATGCATCTATCATTTCTATTTCAATGTTTAAGCCCTCAGGAATAGGAACTCTCATGACTAATCTTAAAGCTCGCTCATCAATGGAAAGATCGATCAATCTTTTATGAACTCTCATTTCATACCTTTCCCATGTGGCTTTTCCCTCTCCATCGGGGCTTTTACGAGTTGTTACCTTAAGCTTCTTAGTAGGAATTGGAATAGGTCCACGCATCTCCACTCCGGTTTTATCAGCAATATCTTTAATACTGTTGCAAACTTCATTGAGCTGCTCTATTTTTGTACTCGCTAATTTTATTCTTGCTTTTTGCATAGTTTATCACATGATAAATTTTTAGTTCACCATGCTCTTCAGGCATGAAATGAATAAAATATAAAAAATTTAAAGTTCTTTTTTCACAACATCAATGCACATTCCTGCAGCTACTGTAGTTCCTGAATCTCGGATTGCGAATCTTGCAAGTTGAGGAATCTCCTTTTGTTTTTCAATAACAACTGGAACAGTTGGCTTGATCTTGACAATTGCTGCGTCTCCATTCTTGATAAAGTCTGGATTTTCTTGTAATACTTCGCCTGTAGCTGGATTAAGTTTCTTCTCAATCTTTGAAATCTGGCATGCTACTTGAGCAGTGTGCAAGTGGAAAACTGGAGTGTATCCTTGAGTTATAACACTTGG
Organism: uncultured Methanosarcinales archaeon; assembly: GCA_964508575.1. GTDB lineage: Archaea > Nanobdellota > Nanobdellia > Woesearchaeales > CAZDUE01 > CAZDUE01. The sequence goes on along the minus strand of CAZDUE010000011.1, from coordinate 18,445 downwards.
GTGGTTCAATACGATTATTTGAGCTGTAAATTCAGTAACTACAGTAGGAGGGTTGCTTGTATGTCCAAGAACATCTCCACGTGCAATCATCTTCTTTTCAATTCCTCTAACAACAAAGCCCACATTGTCACCAGGAAGAGCTTCTTGAAGCTGTTCGTGATGCATCTCAATACTCTTGATTTCTCCTGTCACTCCTTTTCCTTCTCTTGCTGGAACAACAATAACTTTGTCTCCAACTTTCATAACTCCTGTTTCTACTTTTCCTACAGGAACTGTTCCAATACCTTCAATCTTGTAAACATCTTGTATTGGAAGTCTTAAAGGTAATTGAGTTGGTTTTTCTGGAACACTCAAGTTGTTTATTGCTTCTAATAACGTAGGTCCCTTGTACCAAGCCATTTTTTCAGCTTTTTTAACAACATTCTCTCCTTTTAATGAAGCAACTGGAACAAATGCAATCTTGTCTGGCTGGTAACCAACAGTCTTTAGAAGAGCAGATACTTGTGTCTTAACATCATTGAATCTTTTTTCTTCATAATTTGACATGTCCATCTTGTTTACAGCAACAATTAATTGACCGACTCCTAAAGTTCTGGACAAAAATACGTGCTCTTTAGTTTGAGCTTGGACTCCATCACTAGGGTTCGCGGAAACAACAAGAACTGCAGCATCTGCCTGTGAAGCTCCGGTAATCATGTTCTTGATAAAGTCTCTGTGTCCTGGAGCGTCGATAATTGTAAAGTAATATTTATCTGTTTCAAATCTCTTGTGAGAAAGATCGATTGTAACTCCTCTTTTTCTTTCCTCAGCAAGGTTATCCATGATAAATGCGAATTCGAATCCTGCTTTTCCTAGTTCTTTAGCTTTTTCTTCTAATTTTCTCATTGCTTGTTCAGGAATGTTTCCTGAATCATAAAGAACTCTACCAACAGTTGTTGATTTACCGTGGTCTACGTGTCCGATGAATACTAAGTTAAGGTGCTCTTTTCCTTTTGCCATTTTAAACTTCCTCCCTATTATTGCTATATTATTACTTTTTTATTAATTATAATTTCTTATTCAAGAGATTTAGGGGTGGTATATAAAGGTTTCTGAGAACTAATTTCATAAGTGAATCTTGATATTTCTTAAATATTGGAGCACAAAAATCAAATGCGCCGGCCGGGACTTTCACGCATTTAGACTTTCTAAAATACTTTTGAACCCAGGTCACAGCCTCTTTGCAAACTTTATTGCGAAGTTTAGTGTAAGTTGCACTATTGCTTTATGGCAAGGCCGTATACTAACCACTATACTACCGGCGCATCATTAATGAGCAACTGATAAATGGTATTTAAAACTTTTTAAGAACTTTAATTTCAATTCCAATGATTTTGTAACCACTCGACAATGGTCATAAAACGAAAGGTTTATATAGTTTGAAGATAAAATAGTATTAGGATTCAAATGACCCTAGAACAAAAAATACAACAACAGAAAAGACAAATTCCGTTAAGAGAGAAGATTGCTGGAGTTATTAACTATGTAGCACCATTCATAAATTCTTATAATCCTGAAGAAGAGACTGACATTTTAGTGCAAGATCAAGATATTCAAAAGTTAATGCAAGAATCCGGAATAAAAAGAGAGCAGCTTACACCTTATTTGATTAGATCAAGACAACAATACAGATCCTTATTGAATACTGCAATATTTGCAGATACAACCGACAGATTTACAAGTGTAGCAGGATTAATCCTTGAATCAATAACAGGAGGTCCAATATCCCCTCCAGCTTTTGGAGTTAATCTCCCTGAAGAAACTTTAGAAGGGTTGCTAAAGCTGCCTTTTTATTTTACTTTAAGAAAAGCAGACAAATCCAAAATAAAACCTCTTTTGATGACCGGGATAGGAACTTCAGCAGTGCCGATAGCAGGAGATTTCTACGATATTTTAACACATAAATACATGACAACAGCAAAACAAGTAATCAGAGAAAAAGCTAAAGAAAAAATCATGCAAGATTATAATTTATCCTGTCAATGTTTTACTCAAACTGCAACACCTTCGCAATACGGATTGCCTTCTTTGAATGGAGTAACTTCTGCAAACCCTACAAAACCTTTATAAAAACAATTAAATAACTTCTTTTTCATGGGTCCGTAGCTTAGTCCGGTGGAGCGCTTGTCTTATATGGCGTCGTTCTATAAATGCTCGAAGAGAGCAAGTGGTCGTGTGTTCAAATCACGCCGGACCCATTTTTATTTAAATAAATCTATCCAATCAAACCTTTATCAATATCTTCTAAATTTCCAATGAATTCTTCCAAGAACTTAGCAGCGTACATTCCATCTACAACTTTATGATCAAAAACTAGCGACAGAGGGAGAACATTTGCAATTTCTACCTTATTGTTATTCACAACTGGTTTTTGATACATTCTGCCAATGCCCAATATAGCAGATTGAGGATAATTTATTATGGGAGTAAAAAACTTAACACCAGAAACTCCAAGATTTGAAATTGTAAAACTTCCACCTTTAAGATCCATAGGATCTAATTTTTTCTGGAATGCCTTTGCTGCAAGTTCATCAATCTCTTTAGCAATCTCTAAAATTGTCTTTTGTTCTGCCCGCTTAATAATTGGAACATAAAGACCGTCTCCTGTATCAACTGCAATTCCAATATTGTAATATTTCTTTATGATTATTTCAGTTCCTTGAATTTCAGAATTTAACTGGGGATATTTATTTAGTGCATTAACAAGCGCTTTCACAATAAAAGGAAGATATGTTAATTTTATTCCTTTCTCCTCAGCAAACTTCTTTTCTTTTTCTTTATGTTTTACTAAATCATTAACAATTGCTTCTCCCATTATTGTAACATGAACATTTTCATAATATGATCTTTTAGTATTGTCTGCAATTGATTTTCTCATACCTGAATATGGAATTCGATCAATAAAACCCCACATATCATACTTTCTTGAAACTTTAATTCCTGAGCTTTGAGATGATTCATCATCTGATTGCTTCATAGGTTGTTTTGATTGGACAGAGGAACTTAAAAAATTATCAACATCTTCTTTACTTATCCTTCCTTCAGGTCCTGTGCCTTTAACTCTTGATAATTCAACACTTTTCTGAGCAGCATATTCGCGGACAGAAGGGGCTGCTTGAATCTTTTGAGATTTTTCTGAAGATGTTTTCTTTTTTATCGGAAGACCATCGTCACTTTCTTGGATAAATCCAACTACCCCTCCTGCTTTTTTAGCAGAATCCTGAGAGTCAGATTTTATTGGCTGAGTGTTTGATTTAGATTCCAGCTTTGGTTTAATCTCAGCGCCTTCAACAGTAACCATAACACTACCTACTTTAATTTCCTCTCCCTCGTGAGCATGAAGCTTTAAAATTTTGCCATGAAATGGGCTGGGAATCTCGACAATTGCTTTATCTGTCTCAACTTCCGCAAGTATATCATCCTCTTTAACAAGATCTCCTTCTTTTATTTTCCACTTTACAATCTTTCCTTCGTGAATACCTTCTCCGACATCTGGAAATTTGAACTCCATATTTTGCCTCGTTTTTATTGAAAATTCAATCTTTTTATCTTTTCTTATTTTTAATTTTTCAGTAATTCAATATTTTAAAACTTTATGCTATCCTAAAAAACTTAAGATTTTTCTTTCTATTGAGTTACGTTCCCGTAGGGAGCGTCCCCTCGTAACACTCTACCTTTGTTTTCTTTATTAAGTTTTTTCCTTAAGGATAGCATTCAATATTTTAAAACTTCATTTATTGCAGACTTTATTCTGTTTTCATCAGGAAGATAATAATTTTCCATCTTTGCTAACGGAAAGATAGTGTCAAATCCTGCAACTCTTTTTATTGGAGCTTCTAAACTGGTGAATGCTTTTTCATTAATCCTTGCGATAATTTCAGCACCAATTCCGCAAGTTTGAGGAGCTTCATGAACGATTACTGCTCGACCAGTTTTTTTAACAGAATCAATTATTGTCCTTGTATCCAACGGATAAATCGTCCTTAAGTCAATAACTTCAACACTTTCGTCCATCTTGCTTACAGTTTCTAAACAAGTCTTAATCATAGATCCATGAGAAATCAAAGTAATTTGATCTCCTTCTTCCACAATATTTGCTTTTCCTAAAGGAAGCTCGTATTCTTCATCAGGAACCTCTTCTTTTATTGCTCTATAAACTCGTTTTGGTTCCATGAAAATAACAGGATCAGAATCTCTTATTGATGATATCAAGAGACCTTTAGCATCATAAGGACGAGAAGGAATAACTACTTTAAGTCCAGGAGTATGAGCATAAATTGCTTCCATGCTCTCAGAATGATGTTCTAAAGCTCTAATTCCTCCACCATAAGGAGTTCTCAAAACCATAGGACAGGATAAGGTTCCTCGAGTTCTATTTCTTAATCTTGAAGCATGTGATATTAACTCGTCATAAGCACCATAAGCAAATCCTGAAAATTGTATCTCAGCAACTGGCTTAAGTCCAAGAGCAGCCATTCCAACAGCAGTTCCGATTATTCCAAGCTCTGCAAGAGGAGTGTCAATCACTCTGATTCCAAATTTATCTTTTAATCCATCTGTAACTCGGAAAACTCCGCCAGCTTTTCCTACATCCTCGCCAAGAAGAACAACATCTTTATCTTTTTCCATCTCCTGAGAAAGTGCAGTATTAATTGCCTGCACCATATTCATCTTAGTCATTGTTCTCCCTCTTTATCTATCTTACTGGACTCTCGTTTGGTAAGATCAGATAATTGCTCTTGAAGTTCAGGAGGCATTTCCTTGTACATGAACTTGAAAATTCCATCTATTGGAGGAAGAGGTTCTGTTTCAAATTCTTTAACAGCTTTTTCAACATCTTCCTTACATTTATTCTGAAGTTTATCTTCATAATCTTGAGTCCATAATTTTTTTGACAATAATAATAATCTTAGCCGTTCAACAGGATCGAGCTTTTGCCATTTCTCAACTTCTTCTTTAGTTCTATACTTCTGAGCATCATCACTAGTAGTGTGATCTGCAATCCTATAAGTTAAACACTCAATTAAAGTAGGACCTCTTCCACTTCTTGCTTTATCAAGAGCATCTTTAGTTGCTTTATAGACTGCGAGAACATCATTTCCATCCACTTGGATTCCTTCAAATCCATAAGCAATCGCCTTCTGAGCAATAGTTTCAGAGCCAGTTTGATTTTTTCTAGAAGTAGAAATCGCGAACTGGTTATTTTGGCAGATAAAAACAACAGGAAGACTAAACACTCCAGCAAAATTCATAGATTCATGAACATCTCCTTTAGACGTGGCTCCATCTCCAAAATAAGTTACTGCAACTTTCTTCTGTTTTTTCATTTTAAAAGCAATTCCGGCTCCAACAGCATGTAATGGCTGCGAGCCAACTGGAATTGATATCGGAAAATTAGGACCTAAATCTTGAGATCCACGTTCGTCCCCTCCCCAATACTGAAGCATCTTTTTCATGCTTATATTACGTGCAATAAGCATTGCAGTCTCTCTATAAGATGCAAAAGTCCAATCCTCATTTTCAAGAGCATAAGCAGATCCTATCTGAGATGCTTCTTGCCCTAAAAACATAGGATAAGTTCCTAATCTTCCTTGACGCTGCAAACTAAGAGCTTTTTTATCAAACGCTCGAACAAGAATCATGATTTCGTACATCTGCTTGAGCTGATCATCAGAAATTTTAGGCATTAATGAGTTGTCAACTTTTCCAGACTCATCTAAAATCTGAACATGTTTGACATTGAAATTTGCTATTTCTTTAATGACCATAATCCACCACTATTTTTTGATATTTTTTCCACTTTATTTATCTTACAATATTTTTAATTCATTGTTTGCTTTGTATCCTTTTATCTTTCAAACCTTTTATAAATAACTCGCCTGCTCTGTAACTACTCCTTACAAAAGGACCTGAAGCAACATAAATGAACCCTAATTCAAGACCTTTTTCTTTATAGTAATTAAATCTTTCTGGTGAAATATACTCTTTCACTTTTAAATGCCAGGATGAAGGCCTTAAATATTGGCCAAAAGTGACAATATCAACATTATTATCTCGAAGATCTTTCATTGCTTGTATGACTTCATCCTCTGTCTCGCCAAGTCCAAGCATGATGGACGACTTAGTGTAAATATCAGAATTTTTTTCTTTGACAAATTGCAATACTTTCAGAGACTGTTCATAATTTGCTCTAGGATCACGAGTAGGATGCTGTAATCTTTTTACAGTTTCAATATTATGAGCAATGACATCTGGCTTTGCAATGACAATCTGATCAATCAGATTTTCTTTTCCACGAAAATCAGGAATTAAAACTTCTACAATAATGTTCTTTTTTTCTTTTATCTTTATGATACAATTAGCAAAATGAGAAGCTCCTTGATCTTTCAAATCATCTCGATCTACTGAAGTTATGACCACATAATCAAGATTCATCTTTGAAATGGCCTCTGAAATGTTTTCTGGCTCTCTGAGATCTAAAGGTTTAGCAGGAAATGCTGTTTTTATAGCACAGAATTTGCAAGCTCTTGTACAAGTATCGCCCATAACCATGAAGGTTGCAGTGCCTCCTGACCAGCATTCAGAGATGTTAGGACAATGAGCTTCCTCGCAAACAGTATGTAAGCTGTGCTCCTTGAGAATTTTCTTAATTTTTGGAAAGCCATCTCCTTTAGGAGGTCTTATCTTAAGCCATTCTGGTTTTTCACTGATGGTGTGAAGTTGCTGCATCGTTGTTTTTTCCTCTTTTTTTAACTCGATAGAATAAACTGACTACGAAAAATCTCTAATCATGGAGGTTATTTCACTTTCCCGCCCACGTTTTTAATTTTTCATAGCTTGTATTTCCGCAGATCTTAGCTCCTGTCTCTTCATTTACAAAAAAAGGAATTCCTCCGCATACAGTCTCGCCATTTTTATCACAATCATATTTTTCCATAAGTTTTGCAGCTTCGGAATCATGCCAAACATCGAGCTTTTTAATCTTGACTTTTTCTTCTTGCTCTAATTTTTTAACATGAGGATCCATCTCTTTGCAATGAACACATTCTTTTCCTGAAAACATTAATAATGCCATTTATACCACCTCAATAGATAAAATTATTCAGTTATTTAAAGTTACCTATTTATATCCAAAAAAAACTAATCACTTTATGAAACTTTTTAATAAGAAAATATTTAATTGTCATAATCTTGCAGTGATATCTTTAATGATCTTGCTTGATCTGTGCTTTGTTCTTGCTTTTTTTTCTGCATTTTATTTTATTGCACAAAAAATAATAGAAATTCTTGTTTATGTTGCGCAAATATCAGCAGGAGATGCTCTTGCAATAACAAGGAGCGCAACAGACCCTTATATAGTCCTTCCGTTATACACTTATTTATTTTTTCTTGTTTTTTCACTTTCAGCAATATGGATAATATTTCAAGGAATTAACTGGTGGATAACAAAAGATATTATGAATAAATTTAATAACCATGAAATTAATCATTCTGTCAATCATGCAGCCCATGACAAGTCACATAAGAAAGATTCATTTTTAAAATTCATGCTAAAATTTGCAGGCATAAGTATGATCTGGCTGTTCTTTGTATTTCTGACAATCGCAGCAACAATATCATTACTTGTGGCAAATTTTGCAAATCAAATGATACCAGTCAATGCAATTCTTATAATTCCTATAATCGCACTAATATTTTTTTCATACTTTTATATTTCAACACTTCGAGAAATAAAACTTTTTTTTCTCGAGTCAATAGTTCAAGGTTTTATTAACAGTTTTACCTGGAAATATTTTTTAAAATATATCCTGATTGTTGCTTTAATGGGAATACTTTCTTATGCAGCTTATTATTTCATGCAGAATTTACTCATCATATCTATAATAATCATAGCCCTAATCATTATTTCTTTAAGTTACTTCAGAATTATCATAAATCTGGAATGATTGAAAAGTGAAGAATCAAGCAGCTTTTTTATGTTCATGATCTTCTGTTTTCTTAGGCCTACGATACTTGTCTGTTAAAATGTACTCTTGCCCTCTTTGCTTTAAGGCCCTGCTGTACGTTTTTGGAGGAATTTTCCCTCCTTGTCTGAACTGCTCAAGCAAATTTATTGCATCCTCTCGTCTCATGTAATCAGGATTTACAATATCCTCACTTTCAGTATGCTTAACAATATCTTCAATATGCTCATCTCCAATATGAGATGATGCTGCGCTTCTTAATTGCTTTGCTAATTCGTCCATGAATTCTTGTTTTGACTTATCGAAAACCTCAAAATTAAAATCTTCTCCATATCTTGAGGCAAGTTGATGCAATTTTGATTTCGTATGTCCTGAATAAGCAGACATCAACCTATCTTTAGCAAAGTCATCAAGTTTGTCATCTGATTTGAAATATTTCTGTGCTTTTTTAATGTAAAAATTAGACATTGCTTCTGCAAACTTTTTTTGAGTTTCAGAATCATTAAGCCGTTTATAATCAATTTCACCTTCATCATCCATAAGATGCTCTTCAACAGCAGAAGCATAAGCTTCTCTGTGATGATGTTCAGTAGTATCAACAATTCTATCCACTTTATCTCTTAACTTCTCCCATTTCTCAATAGGATTATCTTCTTCACCATGACCTTTACTGCCTTTTTTATGTCCATGATCATTGCTCATAACATTTAAAATTACTGATCAGAATATAAATGTTGCTGAAATCTAGTTCAGGATAATGAATAATCATTTAGAAAGAGCATATCAAGGCATTTTTATAAATTATGAAGAGATAATGCTTAAAGGTTAATTCCATTGATTTGGAGGATGAAAAACAGATCCAGGAGTTATTGCATTATAATTAATTCTTGTCAAATCATATTCTGCAAGTTTTGTGCAAGGATCAAGAGTTCTTTGCAAGATTTCTTTTTTACCTCTTTCATCAACTGGCTGAATACTAAAACTTCTCACTAAGAAAGGAGTTCCGTCTTGATCCATATCCACTCTCATGAAAGTTCCATGGTCAAAGCTCATCTCTGTTTCTAAAGACGGAAAACTAACTGCATCATAGCGTCCTAGATTTCCGGGGTTTACTGCAACCGTTACCTTCTCAGTAGAACCATTAATATATATTCCTAATCCAGCAATTCCTAAAGGATTGTTGCTATTAGGACCTGATTCATGAATATGACCACTTATTACTAATTTTGGTGAATGTTTTGCTATAAATCTTCTGAATTTTGAGTCTCCCGCATGACTTCCGTTATATGTCGCATCACAAATTCCTTCAGGAGGATTATGGACTAAGCATATGTCTGGCATTTCCTTTGATAAAAATTCATAAAGATCGTCACTAGAATAAGGAACAATCTGGCCTAATTGTGCTAACAGGATTATGTGTGGAGGATATTCATCTGCTCCTCCATATCCTGCCATTTTTATAGTTCCTAGTTTTGTAGTGCTTGTGTGTAAATCTTTATTTCCAAAAATAGGAGAAAGAAGAGGATCATAATTTCCACCAATTACGTAAAAAGGAACTCCTGATCTTCCTAATATTGCCTTCATTGAGGATAATACTTGAAAGTTATGATCGTTCTTTGCTTGAACAAATTTTTGCAGTGCGCTTTCAGGAAATCCGTCTTCAGTTTTACTTGCTAAAAGCTGCTCGAGATCTTGTGTATTATAAGGTCTTAAGCTTAAGTCTCCTGCAAGCAAAATAGCATCTACTTCTTGACATGCAGAATATTCAGCAACATAGTTTAATGCTTCCACATCATCATGAATGTCCGATGCTATTACTAGTTTTATTGTTTTCATTTTAATTTTTTAGCCCATTATCTATTATGTTTATTTTTAAAATAAAATTTAAAAAATTAAATCAATCAATGGTGAACAGCTGGTTGTTCTTTAGTGTACCATTTTTCTTTCTCAAGACCTTTAGTACCTATTCTTCCAGTAGCATAACCCATCAATCTTATTACATCGTCAGGTCCCATTATATCTTGAATTATTCTTTTTTCATCAATTCCTGCTTTCTTAGCAAGCGCTGGGACATAAGATACTGTTGCAATGGATTTTTTGTAATCAGCTGTTGCTCTTTCCACGTTCTGAGATACTGCTCCTAGCATTTTAGGAAAGATATCTTGATAATCAAAGTCACTTCCAGTCATTATTGTATCTAAAATATTTCTTAGAGGAAAACCTAAAATTCCATTAACTGCAAGACTTAATCCAAGTTGATTTGAAGTTCCTATTGAATATGTTGTCTTTATAGCATTAGTGGTGGTGTTATAAAATGCATCTTTTGCTGATTGCAATGCATCTTTATCATCAAGTTTATCTAAGTTAAATTCATCGCCCTCTTTTACAGTCTCAAAAGCTGCAATCAAACCTTTTAATAATGCGTAATCAGCGCCCCACTTAAGCTTTTTTGCCTGGTGTTCATAAGTTTCTATGTTCTTCAATAAAGCATCAAGACCTTGTGATTCTTGTGGTTGTTCTAAATGAGCTTCTTCATGAGATCCTGCTGCTTCGTGCCTTCTTACTTCTTCTTGATGCGCTTGAATAAATCCAGCTGCATCTTGGGCATTTCCATTTGTCATTTTAATTCCACCTCATGGAACTTGTTTTGTTTTTATTATTCTGATTATTTTCATCATTATTGTGATTATTTCCAGTTATTAGACTAATTATGCTGAATCTGTTTTTTGCTTTTTCTTTATCTTTTTTTTCTTGAAGATTCACTTGATCCAAATATTCTTTGTATTCACAGTACATTTTTGTCCACCTCTCTCTTTTATTGTTGGATATTTATGCCTTATTTAAGGGCTTCTATACCTTCTAAGATCTTCTGAATACTCTCTAAAATACTCTCTAGATTAGCAAGTATATAAATGTTTCGTTTTTTAATTATTAAGGAGTGGTAACAAAGTCTAAACATCTAAATCAACAACTTCTTTTGCATGATCTTGAATAAAATCACGACGGGGCTCTACTTTATCACCCATCAAGATGGTGAACATCTGGTCAGCTTTGACTGCATCTTCGATGGTAACTAGTTTTAAACTTCTACTTGCAGGATCCATTGTTGTCTCCCATAATTGCTCGGGATTCATCTCTCCAAGACCTTTGTAACGCTGAATATTAATATTATTATCACCAATTTTTTTCAGAACTTTCTCTTTCTCAGAATCAGAATAAGCATAATATTTTTCCTTGCCTTTTTTAATCATATATAAAGGAGGCATTGCAATATACAAGTATCCTTTATCAATAAGAGGCGTCATGTATCTAAAAAAGAAAGTCAGAAGTAAAGTAGTAATGTGATTTCCATCAGTATCTGCATCAGTCATTATCACAATCTTATGATACCTTGCTCTAGAACTGTCAAAATCATCCCCGATTCCAGCACCAATTGCAGTAATCATAGTAGCAACTTCATTGTTGCTCATCATCTTGCTCAGTCTAGCTTTTTCAACATTTAAAATTTTTCCTCGTAATGGAAGAATTGCCTGTATCTTTCTATCTCTACCCATTTTGGCAGAGTTATGAACAAAAACTCCTGATGCAAGAGCAAAATTATGTGTGTTAGGCACTTCTATATCATAGACATCAAGTCTCTCCGACAGATTAATAATCTCTCTTATTTTATGATTGTACGTTACAATTTCCTCTTCTAGTCTATAAAATGGCATCAAAGAATCACTAACAGTAAGGTCTTTAGCTTCTTTATACGCTCCATTTCTTAACATGAATTTATGATCAGGAGTGCAGATTATCTCTTCATTATTATCAAGGATTAATTTAAGAACTTCAGCATTTTTTTTAGTGATTCTTGGATTTCTCATTTTTTCTATTCCTATTTTGCCATCATTCATAATCGTGTAGCAAAAATTTACTTTTCCTTGGTTTTCTTCTTCAACTAAGTCTTTAAAGCTAATGTGTCTTCCATCTGCAAGAGCTACCTTCACATCTCCTGCAAAACAGCCACCTGCTGAATCTCCTTCTACCAAGAATAACTCAGACTTTGAAGGATCACGTTCAGAGCAATCAGCTAACTTTCCTGGGAGAGAGCCACCTTCAAGAACTGATTTTCTTCTGGCTAACTCTCTAGCTTTACGAGCCGCTTCTCTAGCAGAAGCAGCAGATATGCATTTTCCAACAATTAGTTTAGCTTCTTTGGGATTTTCCTGAAAATAATAGGAAAGACCTTCTGAGATGACGGAATCAACAATTCCTTTGACTTCTGAATTTCCTAATTTGGTTTTTGTCTGTCCTTCAAACTGAGGCTCGGGAACTTTTACAGATATTATGCAGGTTAGTCCTTCTTTAACATCATCGCTTGTTAATTTAACATCTTGGTTCATTGTTTTTTCGCCATAGCTGTTTAAGCTTCTTGTTAATGCTGTCTTGAATCCCGTTAAATGAGTTCCTCCTTCAACTGTGTTAATATTATTTACAAAGCTGAATAGAGTTTCATTATAGCTGTCATTGTATTGTATTGCTACTTCTACTTGAATGTTATTCTTTTCTTTGAACAAATATAATATTTCATGAAGTATTGTCTTGTTCTTGTTTAAGAATTCAACAAAAGATTTTATTCCTCCTTCATAAAAAAACTCATTTGTCTTATCAGATCTTTCATCAGTAATTATTATTTTTAACCCTTTGTTGAGAAAAGCCAATTCTCTCATTCTGCTTGCAAGTACGTCGTACTGGAAATCAGTTGTCTCGAAAATAGTTTCATCAGGATGGAAAGTTACAATAGTCCCTCGATTTTTTGTTTCTCCTTCGTATTTCATTCCTTCAGTCACTTCGCCATATGCGAATCTCATTGTATGGATTTTTTCATCTCTGTGGACTTCAACTTTAAGCTCTTTTGAAAGTGCATTGACTACAGAAATTCCCACTCCATGTAGTCCTCCAGAAACTTTGTAAGTGTTTTTATCAAATTTTCCACCTGCATGCAGTTTAGTCATTACAATTTCGAGAGCAGGTCTGTTAAATTTGGGATGAATCTCGGTTGGAATTCCTCGGCCATTGTCAATCACAGTTATAGAATTTTCTTTGTTTATTTTTACAATAATCTTGTCGCAAGCTCCAGCCATTGCTTCATCTATACTGTTATCAACAACTTCATAAACAAGATGATGCAATCCTTTTACTGATGTGGATCCAATGTACATTCCAGGTCTTTTTCTGACTGCCTCAAGTCCTGACAAAACTTGGATGCTTTCTGCATTGTAATCACTCTTTTTGGAATTAACATTTAAGTTCTTTGAATTTTCAATTGAATTCTCAATTTTAGAACTGGATGTGTTGTTATCCTGAATGTTTTGTTCTGCCATTTTCCCCTCTTTATATTGTGCTTATTCTAATTTCAGAATTTGATCATTACTTGATATTTGTTTGATTTTCCCTCTGAGTTCAATATAAGAAATTCATATATAAAGCTTTGCAGTATTATTATTTCAGACGGAAAAAGGGCATAAAAATTATTGAATCTACCCACATTATATTTCAAAAAATAGTCCAAAAAAATCATGGAAAGCTAGATTTGCTTCCAATCCTCAACATATTTGCTAAAATCTGGCTTTTCCACACCATGATAAAGGTTGTACAGGTAACTTGCGTGCTCTACAGCGCTTTTAATTTCACTTTTTAAGCTCTCGTTTAGTTTATCCATATATACCACCCCCATATGTTTTCCACCAAATTACTTAATCAAATTGTTTAATATTACTCAGTTTGTTCTGTTGACACAGATGTGCACTTCTTACAGACCCACATTTCCTTATACTTATTCATTTCAATCAAGCAATTTCCACAGTATACACTGTGTTTTAGTTCCACTCCAATTTCATCAAAATGAATGTCAAACGCCATAATCCCCCTCTAATGATTTACAAGTAAATATGTAAAATAATAAGAACCTCTTTACTAACACCAAAATTGAAATTTTAAATGACTTGATTGTTTCAGTATATGCTGACAAGCAGGATATTTATCATCTATCTCAGATATAGAAACTTTTAAATATATATACGTTTCTTATATGTTATATATAGGCATATAGGGGGAAGGTTAAACATATATTGAATCGAAATCTTTTCGGTTGTTTTGATGATTGTGTTATGAAACAAAAATCTAACAAAACTCTGAAACAGCATCGAGATTCATATAACTCTCTTGTAAGTCAACTGCATCACGGAGGCGATAAAAATCGAACCAAGACGGCTGATACAATTCGGAAAATCATCATTGGTAGTTTCAATACCAAAAGACTGGAGTACAAAACATAAACTAAAGAAAGGAGATCTGGTGTATTTGGATGATAAAAATCCAGCACTCCAAATAAATCCTGTTCCAAAAGAAGACATGGGATTAGAAGTAAAAGAGATAATCATAGAAACAGAAGGTAAGGACGTAAGAATGTTACAAGATGCAATAACTGCAGCTTACATAAATAACTATAATGTAATCACTGTAAAAGGAGACAATCTCAAAGATCAAGCACAAGATATAAGGCATATAATTCATAATTTGATGGCTCTTGAAATAATGGAGCAGGGAGCTAATAAAATTGTTGCAAAAGACTTTCTTAATATGAAACAAACATCAATTCCAAGTTTATTGAGAAAAATGGACTTAATTACAAGAGAAATGATATTAGATCTTAAAAAAATTAAAACAGAGCAAGATTGGATAAATATACATCAAAGAGATGAAGATGTCAACAGAATATCATATTTAATTTATCGTGCAGTACGCTACTCTGTTCAGACAGGAATCATGCCTAAAGATGCTAAACTTAGCAATCTTGAACTAATGGACACAATGATTATTGCAATGCACATTGAACATATCGGCGATGGTCTGAAAAGAATGGCTCGTCTTTTTGCAGATAAGTCAGTTCCTGATCAAGATAGAAAAAGTATCTTTTTGCTATTTGAGAAAGTTTCTAAATATTATTTTGATGTTATGAAATCTTATTTCACATCAAATACTAAAGAAGCACTCAGGCTTGCAAAACAGAAGAAAGATTTAATAAGGGATTGTAATAACCACTTCACAGAGAAAAATAACAGTGAATGGATTGTTTATGCATGCTATCATATAGATCATATCGTTGTTGCACTCAATCAAATATCAAAGATTGTGCTTTTAGAAAAAAAAGAGGGGTGAATAGATTAAAACAATCCTATATTCAAGCGATTGTTTTTATTTAAGATGGCTGAATAATATTTCAAGATAGTTTTTTATTAAAAGGAATGTAAAATGGGACATGGTAAATATAGTATTTTAGCTCAAAGATATTCTATTTTAGCTCAAGTTGATAATAATGTCAGAAATAGTCTAAAAACTGCTAATTCGAATGATCAAAATCTATTGGATGAAGGAGAGCGGGCTGTTTTAAATTCCTTGATTGCTGTTAATTTTCCAGATATAAGTGCCTACTCCATAGAAGCTAGAAGAATAGCTACAGAGACTCAAGGATTTGTTTTTGAGATTAACCTTAAGCCAAGCAGATCTAATGATCGATACAATTTAGCAGTTTTCAAATTAGCTTTTCCCTCAGGTCTTGATTTTTCAGGCAAACTTACACAGAGAAAATTAGAATTTGGTAAAGGTGAGCTTAATCAGCTTTTACATGCACTTGGTCTTGAAGTAGTCCAAGTATTTCATTTTGATAGGACTACATTTCCTATAAACTATGGTTCTGAGATAAAAGAAGAACCGATAACAAGAACTGTTATGGCTTATGAGAAAACAAGCGCTAGAAATGTTCTTACTAATTTATCAGAAAGACTTACAGTTCAACCATATATTGAAGGTCAATCTACCACTTCAATAATTGAATCTTTAGTTTTAAGAATGTCTGCTAAAGATTGGATTGAAACTAAAATAATCTTTTCAGGCATAGAACATTTAGCTGAACATGAACTTCCTGAATACCAAGCTATGGACTATTCTGCAAGGTTTTCTAGAAATCTGTCTGCGCTAAGAGAATTTTGGTTTTCTAATAATCCTTTAAATCAATCAGATTGGGAAAAAAA
The DNA here is from genome assembly GCA_964508575.1 of uncultured Methanosarcinales archaeon. GTDB lineage: Archaea > Nanobdellota > Nanobdellia > Woesearchaeales > CAZDUE01 > CAZDUE01. Next base: position 2,367 of record CAZDUE010000011.1, on the reverse strand, counting down.
ATATCTCAGATGCTTTGAGGATGTTATGAACGATTTATCTGTCAGAATGGCATCTAATACCAGAAAAAGTAAAGAGCTAGTAAATCTTGGATTTGCAGATGATCATACATTTTTAGATGAAAAAATCATTCTTGAATATGGATTATTGAAATATGCCTCAAGAGATTTGATGACTAATTGTTCAGATATATTATTGGAATTTAAAAAGGTCAAGGATAAAACAAGATTACTTTTAAGAGAAGCATCTTCTATGGACAAAACTGAAAAATTAAACCTCTCTCTATCTGATTTAATATTACTGTCTGAGAGAATTGGTAAGGATCCAGAAAATAAATTGGAGTTAACAAAGAATCACATTTATCCAGTAATTCAAGAGATTTCTGCAGAAGATGAAGGATTAATCTCGAGACCAGATTTGCTTAATTTAGCAGATAATTTGTTGGATTTTTATAAGACAGTCCAAAATTTCAGAACAGCAAGAGAAAAAATTGCTCCTGAACTTTCAGGGATTAGATTTATTGACAGAGGAGATAGATTGAGATGGGAAAGATGGACTCTTCCAGTAGCTTATGCTAGAAGTAAAATGTTTTATCTTCCTGAAGATATATCAGATAAGATTGCTGTAGATATGTTGGCTCAAAGATTTATTTTAAGATCTGAAAAGCGTTATCGTTCAAGCATTGGCTTATTAAATGAAGCTCAAGAAAGAGATGCAGTTCAAGATTTTATAGAAGGTATCAACGCATTCATAGAACAATCAATTTATACGAATTTCAGAAGAGTTTATAGACTCATAATTGAAGGAGAAAAAAAGTATTATCTCTTAGATTCTAAAGCTAAAGCAGTTGTTTTTACATTTTTTACACCTCCTGAAGCACGTCAAAGAGATATGGTAAGATCAGAAGTTGTGGATCAGATCAAAGATGCATTATCTAAGATTGTTACTTATAATAGAATCAGGACTGCGATCTCAAAAAGTGATTATATCCTGGAAAATATTCCTTTTATGAGACCTGAGAACACAAGAAAAGAAGTTTTAGAAGGAGTTAGTCCGAGAGATGTTGACCAAATGACTAATTTTTATAAAGGCATACATGAGCTTATTGGAGATCTTTATTTTTCAAAAGCCAAAAATAAAAGTGGAGATTTTGCAAACAGCACATTTTTTGGGAGGAAAACCCCAGAATGATAACTCACAGCGATCTTGAAAAAATATTGGTTATTGATAAAGTCACTAAAAAACCAAAAAGAGACAGGGTAGGCAACGCAATATTTAAACCACGAGGAGTGGTTCACAGAGGAGGATATTATCATGTTGCAGTACATCTTCTCATCATTAATTTAGAACAGTCAGAAGGATTAATGATTCTTCAGTATAGAAATAGAAAAGATGATGTGCATAAAAGACAGTATTCTACATCTGCTGCAGGGCATGTTAGAAAAGAGGATTATGATGATAAACCTTGGATGGATGATTTTACTTTCATCGATCGTTATATGCTGACTGCAAAAAGAGAAATAAAAGAAGAGTTAGGAATTGATGGAATTGTTTTAAGATATGTTGCAGAAAAACCAGTTAGAGAAAGGATGAGAACTGAAATAAATAATGAAGTTAAATATTATTATGAAGGACATTGGACAGGTTCAATTACTCCAGATCCTGAAGAATGTGATCCTGCAAAGAGCAGGTTTTACTCATTAACTGAAATAAACAAAATGCTTACTTCAAGAAAAAAATTCACTCAAAGCTTGATGATAGGATTAAGATATCTTAAAGGAGCATACCCTGAAAAATTTGGAAATCTTAAAGTTTGAAATTTGGTTTTAACTTTTTAAAATTTTGAATTGACTTTTCTCAAAAATGTAATTTTATGCATTTATTAATGTGATCTCTTCAATTTTTTTCCAATCTTTCACTTGTTCAGAAGTATGCCAAACAGATATTGAGTTTGCCTTATATTTTAGTTGTTTATAATGCTTAATTTCTTCAAGAATACTTTGACTTATTTGTTCTCTGACCAATGAATCAAAGTTCCCATAAAGTAAGCTTAGATGAGGATTATAACCTTTTTTCAGATCAAAAACTTGCTTGGCTAAAGCATTAGCTCTTGAAAGTTCTTCTGTTAAGTTAACTGAAAGAAAAAGTGCTTGAAAGTAGTCATCTGAACTTTCTATTTGAGATTCTAGATTTATCTCCAATGGTTTTAATTCACTACCAAGAATCCTTGATCTTTTTAGGATTTCATGTTCAGAAAGAGGAATACTTCCTAGAAGAGTGACATGGGGTTGAAAAAGAGGAGTGGAATATCTATCACTTAGCTGTTTTATAATTTTTTGCAAAAATTCATAATCATCTCCACTTGGAGT
>CAZDUE010000010.1:18307-20656 GCA_964508575.1 uncultured Methanosarcinales archaeon | reverse complement strand
GCAGAAAATATCAATCAATTATTTATGTCCGCTGCTATAAATCTTCTCCATATAATCTAAGAATTTGAATAATAATTTATTAATTGAATCATAATTTTGTTTTCTAAGCTGATCTGCAGATTGTACGTATGGCAAGCCGTTAAGCTCTTTTAAGTCATGACCGCAGTTCTTGATCATTCCTTCTACTGATTCAGGAGTAAATTCAAAATGGCACTGAAATCCATACACTTTTTCTGAGTATTTAACAATTTGTCTAGGACATCCTTTGCTTTTTGCTAATAATTTGGAATCTTTAGTCAAGCCAGGCATATCACCATGCCAATGGCCTACTAAAAACTTTTTTGGAAATTTTGAAAAAATTGGATCTTTACTTGCATCTTGAGTCAATTCTAATTCATAAACTCCAATCTCTTTATTTGGACTATGATCAAATTTTGCTCCTAAAGCTTCACCAATCATTTGAGCACCAAGACAAACTCCTAAAACAATCTTTCCTTTATTTATTGCTTGTTTTATGAACTCTATTTCTTGAACTGCATCAAAATGAGGACACTCTTTTTTAGTTGTTGCAGGAGACTGAGGACCACCCATGACAATTAAGAAATCAAAATCCATTGTCTTTGGAAAAATATCTCCATCATATAATTTAGTATTTTTTATTCCATGTTTCTTATTCCTAGCCCATATTTCAACAGCTCCAGGAACTTCAAAACTTTCGTGCATTATAATATGTAGTTTCATTTTAACCTAATCAAATTCACTCTTTCTTAACATCAAGTGTTTCGTTATTGCTTACACTGATTCCATTACTTCCAGAACTCTCAGCATATTCCTCTTGAAGTGCAATCTTTGCAGCTGCTACTAATTTGTCGTCTGATGATAATTTCATTATTCTGACACCCTGAGCATTTCTGCCAAACACTGAGATGTCATGAGCAAGAACTCTTATAATTATTCCATTTCTTGAACTTAATATGAGCTCATCAGTATCAATGACTGGCTTTATAGAAACAACATTTCCATTTCTATCATTAACTTTGATGTTAATAACTCCTTTTCCTCCTCTTGAAGTAAGTCTGTAATCAGAAACTAAACTTCTTTTTCCAAATCCATTCTCTGCAAGTGTAAGAAGCGTGTCATTCTCTGAACAAGCTTCCATGCCAATAACTTCATCATCACTCCTTAAAGTGCATCCTCTAACTCCTCTCGCTGAACGACCCATTGCTCTTACATCTTGTTCATTAAAACGAACAGCCATGCCTTTTTTTGTTCCAAGAATGATATTTTTACTTCCATCAGTCAATTTAACATTCAAAATATTATCTTTATCATCTAAACTTAAGGCAATAATTCCTGACTTTCTAGGATTTGCAAATTCTGATAATTCTACTCGCTTAACAACCCCTTTCTTTGTCGCGAAAAAAAGAAATTTATCATCTGCAAAATCTGAAACAGGAACCATTGCTTCTACTTTCTCTCCTTTTTCTAGCTCAACAAGATTAACTAAAGGTCTTCCTAAAGACTGACGGGACATTTCAGGAATCTCGTAAACTTTGAGCCAATAAACCTTGCCAATATTTGAGAATAATAATATATAATCATGAGTTGATCCAACAAATAAATGCTCGACAAAATCTTCTTCCTTAGTCTCAGCTCCTAGAATCCCTCTGCCACCACGACGCTGCTGCTTATAAGTATCCAAAGGCATTCTCTTTGCATATCCAGAATGGCTTATTGTGACAACAACTTTCTCTTTTTTAATAAGATCCTCATCTTCTATTTCAAGTTCAGCATCCAAAATCTTTGTTCTTCTGGAATCTCCATAACTAACTTTCAATTCTGAAATCTCATTTTTGATAATTCCGAAAATCTTTTTCTCATCAGCAAGAATTGACTTGAAATCTGTAATTTTTATCAGCAGTTCAGAATGCTCACTTTTTATTTTCTCCTGCTCAAGAGCGGCAAGCCGCTGCAATCTCATCTCTAAAACTGATTTAGCCTGTATTTCTGTAAGAGAATAATCTAAAATAAGCATATTACTCGCGACAACAACATCTTTGCTCTGCTTTATCTTTTGAACAACAGCATCAATGTTTTTTAGTGCAATAAGCAGACCTTCAAGAATATGGGCTCGCTCCTCTGCTTTTTTCAAGTCATATTCTGTTCTTCTTCTGACAATAATTCTCCTATGAAGAGTAAACTGTTCAATCAGTTCTTTCATGTTCAAAACTCTTGGTTCATTATCAACTAACGCGAGCATGATAATTCCGAAAGTAGTCTGCATCCTGCTGTGCTTGTACAGCTGATTTAAAACTAACTCTGGATTAGCGCCTTGTTTTAACTCGATAA
>CAZDUE010000010.1:0-18297 GCA_964508575.1 uncultured Methanosarcinales archaeon | reverse complement strand
CCCTTGAATTTTTTTATCTTTAACAAGTTCAGCAATCTCCTCAAGCATCATTGCCTTATTCACCATATAAGGAATTTCAGTGACAATAATTGCCTCACGATTTCTTATTGTCTCAGATTTTGTTTTGGATCTGATGATAACTTTTCCTCTGCCTGTAGCAAAATAATCATGAATTCCAGACCTGCCGTAAATAATTGCACCCGTAGGAAAATCAGGACCTTCTATAAACTTGAGAAGCTGTTTAGGAGTTGAATCAGGATTATCAATTAAAAATTCAGCAGCACTACATACTTCCAAAATATTATGAGGAGGCATGTTAGTGGCCATACCAACAGCAATCCCAGAACTTCCGTTGACTAAAAGATTAGGAAACTTACAAGGCATTACAACTGGCTCTTTCAGAGTACCATCAAAGTTAGGAGTAAAATCAACTGTTTCTTTGTCAAGATCTTGTAATAATTCTTCTGCGATCTTTTTAAGCCGGATTTCTGTATAACGCTGGGCAGCAGCGTTATCCCCATCTAGACTGCCAAAATTTCCTTGACCTTCAACTAAAGTATAACGCATCGAGAAATCCTGAGCCATCCTTACAATAGAATCATAAACAGCAGCATCGCCATGAGGATGGAATTTTCCCATACAATCTCCAACAACTCTTGCAGATTTCTTAAAAGCCTTGTTATGAAAATTTCCAAGCTCGTACATACCAAAAAGAATCCTTCTGTGGACTGGCTTTAAGCCATCACGAACATCAGGAAGAGCTCTGCCTACTATGACAGACATTGCATAGTCAAGATAGCTTCTCTGAAGTTCATCTTCCACGACTGTTGGAATAATAGAAATTCTCTCGCTCATTTTGTTATTCTTATATTCCCCCTTTAATATTTACATAATATTCACATTTAATTTTATGATGTCAGATAATTCATCCAAGGATTTAATCATATCCACATACTGTACTTTATTGTCTGAGAAACATAGAATAAAGGCATTTATAAGTTTATTGGTTGATAAACAGCGAGGGGAAATTGAAATTGTTGCTTATTTTTTCCATGCTATTTTTCTTATATTTCGAGCAGCTTTTATTACTTTTTGGTTTAATTTTCTTTATTTAATTTTATTAAGCTCAATCTATCTAGATCTCAAGCCCTCATTCTTCTTCGTTTTGATGTTGGTGATGGACTTTTTCATTTTCATTCTTTTGCTTTTTTATAATCATTTTACTTATTTTTTCCTTTTTTTGCACTTTCAACAGTTTTAGATTTTACAACTTGCTTTTTGTTTTGTGACGTTCGCAGTGTTTTTGATGCACTTTTTTGTGATAGACCTTTTCTCAATGCATTTGCAGCACGCTTTTCTTTTCGTTTTTGTTTTTTCTGTTCTTTCAGAGAATTATTATGTTCTGTTAAAACATGCTCTGCAGTTTTGACATTGCTGAAGAGATTTGAAATACTTGAAAAAATTGGTTTTGATTCTTTAGATTCCTGTTTTGATTCTTGTATCAAATCTTTTTTTTGCTCTTCTTTCAGCTCTTTAATAGTTTCCTGAGCGGTTTCTTTTTTCTGAGTTTTTAATTCTTGAGAATTATCTCCATGATTATTTTCAAAATGAGCTGATTTTAATGTGTGTGCTGTATGCACTACATGAGTATGTTCACTTGCATGTTGTTCACTTGCATGTTCACTTTTCTCATGATGCTGACTCTTTTCACGCTTCATGAACTTTGTATAAATGAGATAAACAAGAACCAGCAATAATAAGCCAAGTGCTACTCCAAGAATAGTGTTAAGATCATATTTATTGGTTTCTGTTAAATTTGCAGATGTTTCCTTCTGAACTTCTTGAGATGCTTCTTCAGAAGCAGTTTCCAGAAGCTCTACTGTTGTTCCTTGTTCCTGGACAACTGGCTGTTCAACCACAACTTCGGGAGCTTTAGAAACAGAACCAATTGCAAAAGTGCTGAAGCCCGGAGTTATTGCTTCAAATTTCAAAGAAGAATTGACAGCTTCCTTGAATGTCGTAGGAAGCTCAGTCCATTGCCCAGTCCATCTGAATAGTCTGAGATCTTCTTTCATTAATTTATTTTCAGAGAGCCAGGATTCTGGAACTTGAAATTCTATTACAGAAGAACTTATCTCATCAGCATTAAGGTTTTCTTTGGAAATTTCAAGGTACTTGTAAACTTTTCCTGATAAGCTTGAGGTTATTGTTTCTGGCTTTGCATCCATTGACTCGACAGTTATTGTAAATTCTTTTTGATCTTTATTGACAGCAATCGCAATTTTTTTAACAGGAATGTCATCTTTGAAAATCTTAAGTATTGCTTGATCTCCTGATTTCACATCAGAAAAAACTCGTTTTACTTTTCCAGGAGTTGCTGTTCCACCTCCACCGCCACCACCAGCAGAAGCTCCACCGCCTCCGCCTCCTCCACCGCCGCCTGAACTTCCAGAGGAAGAACAGCCGCTGCTACAAGTTATAGACCCAGATGAAGAATCAGATTTTGAAGCAGTTCCAGAAGGATTACTTGTTGCTTCTGCAGTAACCACATAAGAGCAAGCAGTTGTTCCCATTGTAATAGTCCATGTTCTTGAAGCTGTCTGTCCTTCAGTAAGATCATTAGTTGTAGTGGAAGAAGACTGGCTTCCTATAGAGCATCCTCCACTAGATACTGAGAAGCTAAGAGTTACATCAACATTACCTCCTGCTGTTGCCTGACCTGTGACTGTTGCACTGCTAGAACTCGCGGGAGCAGTTGCAGCATTACTATTTGCAATTGAAATAATATTAATTGCATTAACCTTGACAGCATTGTCAGCAACAAAAGTGTCAGTTACAGAATCAAGCATTATTCTCGCAAAACCATTATTGCCTGATTTTTTAGCTTTTAAATTGCTGAAAGTAACTTCAGCAGTAGCCCCTGAATTGATATTAGTGTTTGCAGTAACCGCATAACTAGAATCTTCGAGCCAATTAGTAGCATCTGGAAATAATGTGGCAGTATTCAAAGTTCCTGCAGAATCACCACTATTTCTCACAGTTGCTGTACAAGAAAAAGGAGAATTTACTTTAACTTCATTAGGACTGCATGAAAATTGAGTAACTTGAAGATTAGCCGCTGCATTTGCTAAAGAAGAAAATAAAATTAATAAAAATGTTGAGATTAAAAATAAATTCAGCAGCTTGTTGTTTTCAGGAATTATTTTTTTATTTATTTTTCTGTTCATTTTGTAATTTTTTCCATTTAATTTTTTGTTTATTCTTCATTTATCATTTATTAACATTTATTCTCAGTCATTAACCTGTGAAGTTAATCCTGAAAGCTGTATAACTCATTCCTGAATTCCAGTCTTCGTCATTGCAAGTAATATGTAATGCATAAGATTGTTTTAAGTAATTACTGACATTAAACATGTAATAATGAGTTTTTCCACCTGTGGAAAGTCCTGTTGTGTCAGACTTCCAACCATACGTATTGTTCAAAGTCCAGCTTCTATAATTAGAGCTCACATACTCGCTCGAGAATCTAGTGCCATTAAACTTATGCTTTGTGACATTGCAAGACTTGATTAACATTGAATTAGAAGAATTACCCCAGTTATTGCAAAAAGAGCTTCTAAAGTTTTGATAATTATATAAATATAAACTACAGCTTGCAGTTTCAGACGTAGTCCAATTAACATAGAACCACTTCTTCGTGATATTTTGATTCACTCTGGGAGTTGTGATATTAACAACAGGAGGTGTAGGATCCTTAATTTGAACATAACCATTAGATATTCGTACACTTCCGCTAGGTCCTGTAACTGTTGCTCTTATGTACATGTAGCCCTTACTCCAATTACTAGATGGCTTTGGTATTCTTATAAATCCAGAACCATTCACTTCATTATTTGCCTTGTTGACAATAGAATATGATGAATTAACATATGTTCTGCAGGAATCACTCCAACAAGTTGTTGAAGGATTCGAGTATTCTACTTTAGTAACATTAACTTTAACAGGATTGTTTGATTTATTCTGAACATTTAATTTTATTATAACAGACTCGTTTTGCCCGTAATAATATTTCCAAACATTATTTTGGTTCACATTACTGAAGTAACCATTGTAAATATCCACGCCATTGAACCAAATTCCTCCTGAATTATCTTGAACTGTCGAAGTTGTATCTCCATACTCGGACCATTCTGCCTGTAAGTAATTGTAACCTTCTCTCCATCCAGAAGAAGGCACATATACTGTTACATTCTTTGAGCCGTTCACTAAGCAGTAGGATGAAACATTTGACCAGCAGTTTCCTACTTTAAACACGTACTCTTCTTTTTTACCCATGTAACTATCACTATCATAACGCCACTGGTAAAGCTTCATTAAGTTAGCTTCTTTAGCTCCTCCTGATGCCTTGGTTGTATTTACAGCAATAATTACATTAGATGATTTCATAACATTAGTGCCTCCTTTAACAGTTCCCCATTTTATATTAAAAGGAGCTGTCTGGAATGAAAGCCATCCATCTTGATAGTTTCCAAGACCATCTCGAACTCTAATTGTCAAATAATGATAATTACCCCAGCTTCCTGAACTCCACCTTCCCCCATTAGGGCATACTCTTATTGAGGTATTTCCTCTGAAAGAAACATTTCTTGGAGTGAAATTAGCATAATTTGTATTAGTCTGAGTATTTCCATTCCAAACACTTTCTGTAGCTTTTGTAACATTAAATCTAGTTGTGTTCAATAACTGATTATTGCTCCAGTCAGGATCATAAACTCTGACAGTTGCATTAGTGCAGTCAGTCTTGTCCAAATTCGGCTTATTATTAACAATATCAACTCTGAAAGACATGACTTGGAACCAGATACTTCCTGTAGCTGTTTCATTCTGCTTGTTTTTTAAAGTAACTTCGCCCCAATAAGATCCAGAAGGCCAGCTTCCAGTTCTTGAAGTCAAGTTCAAGATTTTAGTTCCATTAATCACAGTGCCTCCTCCTTTAATTGTAACATTAAAATCTTTAGGATAATTTAATTGAGTATTCCTATAATTGCTAGATTCCCAAGAATTAAGAGTTGCTGAATCAACTGTTGTATTAATATAATCTGTACGATTATAACTCGTGTAGTAATATCCAGATTTCTGACTCTTTAATGATTTTACTTTAATGTACATTGGCTGGGAATTTCTAATATTATACTTCCATCCATCTCCTGTTTTATTAGTAGGCTGAGTCTCAACATAGAACGCAATTGTGTTAAACCAACCACTGCCTGTCTCTGAACCATTGACATTTAGAACAACCTGCCAATATCCAGTATTCCACGATCCTGACTTTGGAGATAAATTCATAGTATAAGACTTGTTAATATTACTCGAGTACCATCCTGAAGATTTTCTTATGGAAATATTTGTAGATCTATACTTACTGGAGTTCAGCTCAGTACACGGATATTTTCTGCAGTCCATTATTTTTTTAACACTAATCTTCATAAGACCTCCTAAGTCTCTGCCAGACTGACCCCATTCTCCAGCATTATTTATTGTAACGTACAAAGAAATATTATTTTTTGAATTCACATTATAAATAGAATTACAGGAAGATCCAGAACACTCAACAGGAGAAGCATAAACCTCCCATTGTTTAATATCAAACCATGCATAACCGTAATCCACATTGCCTCCAGAGTCAGTACCTTTTAGAATCACTCTGTAAGATCCAGTTCTCCATCTGGAGTTAGGAGCAAAAGAATTTCTCAACTTTATTGTTCCTTGACCACTAGTTATTGATGTGGAATTTATCTTAGAAACATTATAATTGTACTTTATAGGAGGCCAAATCCAGTCTCCTTCAGAACCCATGTACTCTATTTTTTCAACACTCACTGTTCCAGACAAACCGCCAGATCCATAATTGCCCCACCAATTATTTCCTGCCTCGTACATCTGAACTTTTAAAGTTACGTTACTGGTTGGCTTTATACGCCATGTTTCAGACCACGCATACAAGTAAAAAGATTTTGCTTCAAAAGAACCATAAGTATAATCCAATTGTCCATCCTTGCCTAAAATTTTTATTTTAACACCATAATTTCCAGGATCCCAATTTCCTAAAGGCCTTACAGTACAACTGTACTTTCCTGAACTGTCATCTGCCTGGCATCCTGATTGGCTCTTATTCAAAGAAAAAGTCTTTCCTGTATTTGTATTGAAAACTTCTTCAATAGTCAAAGTTGCGTTACTTACTACTTGAGATGTTGAAGATTTATCAGAACAAGCTCTGCCCATCCCATAATTAGAAGAGTTTGATTGATTAAAGAAACTCGCCCGACCAACCTGGTTATTTGCCTGAGTTATTCTCATCTCAAAAAAAATAGTGTCTGAAGTCTTGAACTGATAAACATAATAATAACCTGAAGAGCCACCAGCACCACCTGCTGTATTTTTAGTAGAGATACAAACCTCATAAGGGTTTACTATTAATTTAGCAGAAGTAACTGATGTATCATTATTTGCTGTAATAACTACGTTATAAATTCCACCAGCTCCAGGAGTATCTAATTTAAATCTCTGCAAAGTCCTGTTCCAAGACCATTCTAAAGCTGTATTTGAAGTATTAACTAAAGAAAAATTATTGACTTTAGTATAAGAATAATCAGATCCATTCATGAAAGTTACTGAGACAATCCTGGCATCTGTCAAATTAACAAGTGATGTTCTGTTCTTGGCTGTTAATGTTATGTATGCATAAGATTTTCCATTGAACAAATCTTGCAATGCTCCTGACTTATCTGTTGACTGGGCAAAAATAGAAGCAGTAACAACATTTATAGGTTTTCTGACTGTTCTTGAATCTCCATTATAAGATAAAGTGACTTCAATAAGATAAGATCCAGGAGTTGCAGGCGCTTTTATTGAAAAAACATAACAGCCCTCTTTACCGCAAGTAGAATTCCAAGTTGCATTAGCAGTCCTTATTTTATTACTGAACTTATTAATAACTGAGATATTTATTGAAGTTGTAGTATTAATTCCTTTGATAATACTGCCATTACTTCTCCAATTAGGCAAGATCTCAAGATTTAAAGTCTTATTTGCAAATGAACTATATTCGTAATCAAACCCTGAACTAGAATCTCTCTTATCTAAACTTAAGTCCCATGTTCTTACTTCAAAAGAAGTAGAAGACTCAACTGTCACTCCTCCTGATTTTGTAACATTAACTTTAGCAATATAAGAACCGGGCTTGAAATTAACTGCGTCAAGAGTAAAAGTAAATCTATTATTGAAAGAATTACTGCTGTTCAGCAAAGTGGAATCTATTGTCTTTACAACAGTGCCAGAACTTGACTTTACAAAGCCAGAAAAAGTGTAAATATCAGAACTCTTATTTGTTATTACAGCAATCTGGACAGAAGCCTGCTCTCCATTATCAAAAGTGTGTTTTATAGATTTACCAAGCTCGTCACGCATCCCTGTTATGACATTAAATTTTCCAACTTCAAAAGAACTGAATGCCTTGAAATTATTCAATTCAATAAAGTACATGCCCACAGTAGAAGAGGCATTTAATTTTTTAGTGCACTTCCCATTTTTTCCTGTAATGCAGGAAAAAGAAGAAACAGTTGTTTTTGAGCTATCACGAACAGTTCCATTAACAGAAACATTAGCAGTATAGCTTATAGAATCACCAACTTCACGGATAGCTTCAACTGTGGCAACCATTGCTTCGCTCGAAGCATATGATAGTTTATCTGTACTCACTACTAACCTGTCAACTGTCTTATTGACAACTGAAATCTCACTTTGAGTCCACCATCTTGTACCATTAGGATCAGTATAATTAACTCGGACATAATAATTGCCTGACTTTGAAGGAGTTGTTATTAAAATAGATGTAGTATAATAATCGCTCTTTGACTTAAACGTCCCATCAGAAGAAGTATTTATCCTGTAAGATTTAGAGATGTTTCCTGAAGCTTTATTGACAATAGAAATATTTAAAACTCTATTAGCAGCAACTGTCCTGTTCGCAACTAAAGTTCCACTGCTGAAATTAGACAAAAATAAATAACCTTTAATCTCAACTCTTTCATTCAACGAGTAAATATTCTTGTCAGTGAAAAAATTAAGATCAGCAACATACGTATTAGCATAAGCTAATTTCATAAAAATCAGAAAAAAGAACATTGATATAAGTAATGAAAAAAGAACTAAAAAATTATTTTTGCCACCCTCTTTTTTCTGCATGATTTAATGAACTAGCAATCAAAAATAGCTAGTTCTTGCACCTTACAGTATTAATTGCATGTTCTTTTATAAAATTAGTGTTTTTATGTTCAAACAGCCTTGAAAGCAGCAGCATAAACTTCTCGAACAATATAAAAATCATCAAATGAAACTAATTCTTGATGGATGACACCTCTACTGACTGTTTCCTGAAAAGAAGACCTTTTTGCCTGGAATATCTTTAGATTATCATTATCAAGATTTTCTCTGAACAATACTCTTAGTTCTTGTTTTTGCTGATCACTAAAACAAAATCTTTCTTCAAACTGCTGCTCTAATGACGTGCAATATAACAGCTTATTTGTGGTTCTTGTTAAACTCAGAGGATTTGGCTTTCCACCATAAGTTTTGTCATCATTAAGAGCAAACTCTGCATCTCTTGCCGTCTCTATAACTTCAGCAAGAGAAGAATAATGCTTTGAAGAATCATCAGCCAATACTCTGTGCATGAAGTCATTATAATCAGAACCAAATTCAGGACCTTCATCAAGAATAAGCAAAAGCCCTCCTTTTGACAATAATGAACGAGCTGTTTTTAACAATTCAAGCTGCTTTTCTTGATCATAATTTCCAAGAGAAAATCTCATGAGAACAGCATCTATCCCTTTACTTCCTAATCTTTCATACCTCTGCTCAATATTTTTAATATTTAACTCTAAAGGGCTTGATTCTATTCTTTCAACTCCAGGATAATTTAAAGATGCGATTCTTCCATTACTATTAACCAGATAAACTGTTGACTCAATACCTGCGTTGGATCTTAACTGTTCTATAATCATGTTTGCAGAAATCCCATCAACAGCGCCAAAGTCAAGAACATTGACTGAATTTTCCCTGGAATATCTTCCAATAATCGGAAAAGTAAAAGCAAGTTTTATTAAATCTCCTCTGTCTGATAATTCGCGGTCATAAGCTAAAGATAAACTATTCCTGCTGTTAATTAACATTCTCTCCCGTGCTCTTCTTGAGATTACTTCTTGAACATCATGACCTTGATATTTTTCAGTTTCAGCGCAAGAAGCCAGAGATGACTTGAATCCTTTAACTTGAACCTTTAACCATTCAGGAACTAACTCTTGCTTTACAGGATTAACAGCAGAAGAACTTCTTGTGAAAGCATCACGAACTGAAAAATTTTGCTGCTGAGAAGATTGAGAAGAATCTCTTTCTTCAGGAGAATTCTTTTTTTGCTTTCCATTGCTTGGAGAAGTCTTTTGAGGATTATTATGACTGCCAGAAAAAAAACAGTTTCCAATTATGGCCATTTTTAAAAACTGCTATTCTTAGTGCATTAATAAATGTTTTGAAAAAATTTTAGAAAAATATGATATTCGAATCATTTCTTTTTCTCTTCTTTCAGTTTAAAGTGTTTTGCAAGAGTTTTCATAACTTCTTCAAACGTTATTTCTTCTTTTAAAAGCAATATTAAATCTTCATTCCATCTCTTATTCAGCTTTTTAGCATTGTTGAACATTTTTATTATGCTAAATTCATGTCCTGACTGTAAACATTTTTTCTTTACAAGATCAGTGTTTATTGGAATTTTATGCTTTATTATTTGATAAAGATCAAAATGATCCCGAGGCTTGTTTCTTCCAATTGCAGCAGCCATTTTTTCAGCAATAAGCTCCTCGCTATTAAGAATATTAATTTCAAATCTTGGAATATCTTCATAAAAATGCTTAATTTCTTTCTTCTCAGGAGCCAAAATTAGCTGAGCTCTTTCATTCAAATCAATGAATATCGTTCCCTTTTCATGAAACAGTTTATAATGAACAACTAATCTGATAAACTTGTCAACTTTTTTATCATGTGTTATCTCTTTAAAAATTGTATTTCTGAGAGCTTTTCTTATATCTTTTTCAACACTACTGACACTTCTAGTTATTGAAAAGTCAATATCTTCAGAGAGTCTTGCGTGTTCAAGAAAAATTTTGTTCAATGCAGTGCCACCTTTGAAATAGATACCTTCAATCTTCTTTAATAAAAACAACAAATGAGTTATCAAATAATCTTTCTCAATCAAAGGAAGACTAAAACCCTGCTCATCAGCAATAATTTTCAACTCGTCCAAGCTTAAGACCATTTTTCACTCTCCTTTTTAGCTGCAATAATAAATTGATGTCCATAAATCTTACGAGATACACAATTAGGCATATTCTCTTTCCTTCTTCTTTTAATATTAACACGAAAATTAAAGATCTTAACAATTTTCGGCTTCTTATTAAAAGCATAAACTTCATACTCAAAAGGAATCTGGTCAATAAGCTTCCAAAAATTAGCAGCTGCCTTGCCGACAATACAATAATCCTTTGAATTCATCATCTCATCAATAACAATAAAAGGATGTTCAACCCACTTATTCTTAACAGCCTTTACAGGAACAAGGAAATACTTATCTCTATTGAGCTTAACAATTCTTCCTTTCTTTCTGAGCCGGTAAATATAAACATTAAGCTCAGAATCACTCCTAAAGTGTATTCTGATATCATTACGACTAAAATAATACTTTCTCTTAAGCTCAAGCCTTGAAATAAAACCCAGCTCCTTCTTGCTTATGCCTGCCATACGTTCACCAAAATTAACAAAACGTAAATAACAATGAACTAACAGATATATAAAACTTTCCTTAATGCTTAATGCCTTGAATTTATTTTTAACTTAACCAAGTTTATATGGAATTATTCTTGACAGATTTTATGAAACAAAAATTTAAACAAAATGAATTAGTTCCTGAATTAAGTGTATCAAATTTTGAAAAAAGTTTAAGATTTTATAAGCTGCTCGGCTTTAAGGTTGAATATCAAAGACGAAAAGAAGGTTTTGGATTTTTTTCTCTTGGAAAAAGCCAGATAATAATTGATGAAATTGGAAAAACAAGAACATGGAATACAGGAAAACTGGATTACCATCCAGGAAGAGGAATTAATTCACAGATAAAAGTCAATAATATAGAAAAATTAATCAGCAATTTGAAGAAAAATAAAATCAAGATTTACATGCAACCAGAAGATAAATGGTATAAGAAGAAAAATATGGAGATTGGACAAAAACAATTTTTAGTTCAAGACCCTGATGGATACTTATTAAGATTTTTTGAAGATTTAGGAACTAGGGAAAAAAAAGTAGAAAATAAAGAGATCTAACTCAATACCTCCCTCCAAGATAAACTTCTTTGATTTTTGGATTGTGAATTATTTCTTTTCCACCTGAGAAACCCACTAGTCCATCCTCAAGAAGATATGTTCTGTCAGCCATTTCAATTGCTTTTTTTGCATTCTGTTCAACTATTAAAATTGAAATTCCAAGGAATGAAAGTTCATTTATATGCTTAAAAGTTTCCTTGACTAGTTTCGGTGACAATCCTAAACTTGGCTCATCAAGCAAAAGTAGTTTAGGCTTCTGCATTAAAGCTCTTCCTATCGCGAGCATCTGCTGTTCTCCTCCTGATAACGAGTAAGCTAAACTCTTCTGCTTTTTCTTTAAAACAGGAAATTGATCAAATACAAAATTTAGCCTGCTGTTAATTACTTTTTTATCTTCGATTGAATTTATCCCAAGAAGCAGATTATCATGTACATTCATCGATGGAAAATTTATCCTTCCTTGAGGAACATAGCTTATTCCAAACTCTAATAATTCATGGGTTGATAAAGCTTCAATATTTTTCCCCTCAAAAAATATTTTTCCAGAATTCACATCCGCAATTTTGAATATTGCCTTTAGTACAGTAGACTTACCAGCGCCATTAGGACCTATTAATGCAACAATCTCTCCTTTGTCTAAATGCATAGACACATCTGATAAAACATGGAACTCACGATATCCTGCGCTGAGATTATCAACCTTCAAAATTATTTTTTTTGATTTTTCTGTTAATTTTTTCATGTACTCACCAATTAATCGCCAAGATAAGCTAACAAAACTTTCGGATCTTTTCTTATTTTTTCAGGAGTTCCACAAACTAGAACTTTTCCTTCATCCATGACAAAAATCTCATCCGCGAGTTCCATAACAAAGTTCATGTCATGCTCAATTATAACAATAGTCTCGCCTTTCTCCTTAAGCGATTTCATTATTTTCTTTATTTCACTTCTTAATCCAGGATTAATTCCTGCAACAGGCTCATCCAACAGGATAATCTCATGGGGCTTTGCAATTGCTATTGCAAGATCTAACAACTTTCTTTGACCATAGCTTAGATTTGATCCTAATGTATGAATATCCTTTTTTAATCCAACAAGTTCAAGTACATTTTTAATTTTTTTATCATACTCCTGTTTTTTATTTTTATTTAATTTGAAGAATGATTTTATCATAGATTCGTCATCATCCATCAAAGCCATCTCTATATGATCTCGAATTGTCAAATTTTCGAATAATACTGGATATTGAAAAGTTCTTGAAATTCCTTGCTGAGCAACTAAATGGGGCTTTGCAAAAGAAATATCTTCATGATCCAACATTATTGTACCTTCATGCTGCATTTCCAGTTTATTTATCACATTAAACAGCGTTGATTTGCCGCAGCCATTAGGACCTATGATTGCTGTTATCTGATTCTTTTTTATTGATATTGTGCAATTATCTAAAGCTTTAACTCCCCCGAAGCTTTTTGATATGTTTTTTATTTTCATCATGATGCATCCACTCTTCCAAAAATTCCGCGAGGTCTGTACAATAAAATACCAAGAAGAATGAGAGCATAAATTATCTGCCTTAGAGGACCGAGAAGTTCTGAAGGTATTGGAGTGAATCTTAAAATTTCGGGAATCGTGAAAAGAATAAATGTTCCAACAATACTCCCTTTGTTAGATGCAAGACCGCCTACAATTATCACTGTGAGTATCCATATCAACTCAGGAATTGCAAAAGTATAAGGATCGATAAAAGTAATGTAATGCGCGAATAATACTCCTGCAAGCCCTGCAAAGCATCCTGAAATGACCATTGCCTTGATTTTTAATTTTTCAGTATCTTTGCCCATCACTTTTAAGCTAGTCTCATCATCTCTCACTGCTTCCAATAACCTTCCGAAATGAGATTTTGTCAATCTATAAATGATAAAAATAGACAAATACATTATTATGGATGAGAAAAATATCCATTCTGGTTTTGTGTTAATTATTATGCCAAAAAAATCAGGTCTCGGTATGCCTGGAATTCCTAAAGCCCCCCTAGTTATTTCCAAATTAAGGATTACGGTTGTGACTACAAAACTAAAGCCCAAAGTTGCAAGAGCCAAATAATCGGATTTTAAATTTCTTGTAATGTACATTAAAGCATACGAAAATATCCCTACAATTATTATTGCAGTAATGACTGAAAAAACAAAAGGAACTCCGCTCTTAGTTAATATTGCTGAAGAATATGCTCCAATACCTAGCAGAGAAATATGCGCAAGACTTAACAATCCTGTAAAGCCAACAGCCATGTTAAGAGCTGCAGCAAGGATGAAAAAAATATTAAGCAGAATAATTAAATGCGCCAAGTATCCTGGAAGAATGAAAAAAGATAATACAATAAGCAATATGTGGATAAGAACTGCATAAATCCAGAATTTTTTTTCTTTATGCTTATCGTCATTAACTTGATTTTTCACTTTCATTTTCTTCCACTCCTATCTATTCCGAAAAGTCCAGATGGCTTGAATAATAAAAATAATAAAAGAAGAATGAATGTTATTGCATCTTTAAATCCAGAAGGAATGAACCAAACCCCGAAGTTCTCTGCAAACCCAACAATGTAAGATCCTAATATTGAAGCAGGAACTGAAGTTACACCACCTATGACTGCTCCTGAAAAACCTTTAATCATCAAGTTTGTTCCCATGCTTGGAGAAAGATACTGCTCCAAACCAATAAGAATTCCTGCAACTGCTGCAAGAACAGACCCAATTATGAATGATAAAGACATATAAAATTTTGAATCCAATCCTATGATTTCTGCGAGTTCTTTATTATCAGAAACAGCCCTAAGATTTCTTCCAATGCTTGTTTTATTCATGAACCAATAAGTTATTGCAAGAACACAGAATGAAAAAATAATTATGAATATTTGAAAATGCGTTATTGATGCTCCAAGAATGTTAACACCCTGCTGGGATTCAACATAGCCGATGCTCTTTATATCAGAGCCAAAAAATACAAGAATTAAATTCTCAATAAGCATTAAAATTCCAAAAGATGCTATCAGCATTATCACATTACTTGATTTTTTCTTTCTTAATGGTTCGTAAATAAGCTTGTACATCAATAATCCTGAAATGCATGATAAGATAATTGTCAAAATTACTGAAATAAAAAAAGGAATTCTCATAACTGAAAAAAATAAAAAAGCAAGATATGCTGAACCAACAACTGCTCCGCCATGAGCAAAGTGCATAAATCTGTTTGTCTGATAAATAATAGAGAAGCCAACTGCTACTAATGCATATATTGATCCTATGATTAATGAATTGAATAATAGCTGGATTATTGGAAATTGCATTTTATTACATCTTTTGTTTGTTTGGAAAATTCAAATAAATGAAATATCAAAAAAAATTATAAAAAAATAAAAAGTTCATGAAACTTTTACAATCTGTCCCTTGACAACTTGATTAATTTGGAATTGCCCTTTGACATCCCCATTCTTATCAAATGTTGTGGACCCAGAAAACTTGCCCTGCCACTCCTTAATAGAGTAAAGCCGACCTTTCATGCATTCAGTATTCTCCCCGCACTTTTCGATAAGGTCTCCGATTATGAAAACACCATCGTAAGTTGTAGCACAGTAAAATCCTAATTGACAATCAGTCTGTTTTGTAAATTCTAAAAATTCAGGATCCTTCTCTTTATCAAAAATAGCTGATGGACTGTATGCACCTTCAACAATCTGGCTGTTCTCTTTAACTAATTCTGGAAGACCAAAAACTTCATTTCCAAGAATCTGAGCTTTTATTCCTGATTCAAAATACTGCTTTGCAAATACTGCTCCAGTCGGAATAGTCTGCGGTAGTAGTAGAACAGCATCAGGCTTTGCAGATTTTATCTTTGAAAGCTCTGTTTTTACATCCTTAGCATTAGGAGATACCACTTCGTCTGCTGCTATTTTTACTCCGTACTTAGGCAATTGATCATTATATCCTTTTCTTAATGCTTGCACGTAGTCAGTATTCTCACTGAGAATTGCAACATTCTTGTAGCCCTTGCTCTTAATAAAAGAAACCATTGCTTCTACTTGAGCAGTATCAGAAGGATAATTTCTGAAAACAAAATCTCCTGCATTTGAAACATCTGGGCTTGACGATAAAGTACTGAAAAGAAGAACTTTGTTTTCCTCTGTAAAAGGTGCCATTCCTAAAGTTTCAGAAGAGCATGTTCCTCCAAGAATTATTTTCGCTCCCTGCAAATTTACCAGATTCTGAGCTGCTGTCAGCGCATCTCGGCCATTGCATTTTCCATCTTCATAAACAACTTCTAATTTCATATTTTTTGATTTCCAATTTTCATTTAGATCAGCAACAGCTTTTTGCTCAACTCTTTGGACTGGAATACCGTAAACAGCTCCTTCTCCTGTCAAAGGAACAACTGATCCTATCTTATAAACTTTGACGCCAGAATCTGAACTTTTCTCTCCTGCTTGCGTTCCTCCTTGAGAACATGATGCAAGCAATAATAAACTTAAAACTAAAAAAATTCCTGAAAACAGCTTCATTTTTTTCATTTTTAGCTCCCCGCAATATTTATAACTCTTGTTATTTTTGGTATTTTTCAACTCAAAAACTTCTGAATTTATAACTTTATCCCAAACTTCACAAACTTCATCCCAAAATATCACAAAAACCCAAATATGTTTTTTTAACTAACTGGTAATTATCCTTCTTTTATAAAATAACACGTCTTATTTTTTTGACAAAAATACATAAATTTAAATAAAATATGATTTTATAAAATAATATGTCTAAAGACCTAGGAAAAATAGATCATAAGATACTTTACGAGCTTGAAAAAAATGCCAAAGTTTCTCTGCAAACACTGTCAAAAAAAATAGGGATGTCAAAACAATTAATCAGTTATAAAATGAAAAAATTCGAAGAACAAGAGATAATACTGAATTATACAGCAATAATTGATTCATCAAGATTAGGGTATCATTCTTATAGAATTTATTTAAAATTCAGAAATTTAAATGAAATAAAGAAAAAAGAAATGTTTGATTTTCTTTCATCAATTCCAGAGACAACAATTGTAAGCTCCATTGATGGACAGTGGGATGTTGGAATGGTTGTTGCTGTAAAAAACATTTATGATTTTAAAAAAATCTGGACTAGAATGATGAAATTCCGGCAAAATATTGAAAATTATAAAATCTCAATATATTCTCCAATACATTATTTTACAAGAACTTTGATTTTGAAAGATTCGAAAGAAATGCCGAACATCATGAGAATAGGCGGGAATAAAGAAGTAATCTATGATGATTTTGATGTCTTATTATTAAAAGAGATCGCGAGAAATGCACGAAAGCCAATCACTGAAATTGCTGAAAAACTTAAAACTACTGCAGGAATTGTTCAACGAAGAATAAAAAATCTTGAAAATAACAAAACAATACTGGGCTACAGACCTTTATTCAACTGGAATAAGCTTGGATATTCTTATTACAAAGTTGACATGAAACTTAATAACTACGAAAAAAATAAACAATTATTTTCATTCTGCCACTTACATCCTAATATAATACAAGTAAATGATACAATAGGGGGAAGTGACTTTGAATTCGAAGTCTTTGCAGAGAGCAAAGAAAAGTTTCTCTCGATAATTAATGAAATGCAAAACAAATTCTCAGAAGTTATTGAGAATTACGAATATTTCATCATAAGCCATCCGATTAAAGAGACATTTATGAGCTTTTGATGATATTTTAAAAGAATAATAAAAAAACTTATTTTTGAAAATTAGTTTGGGACAATAGTTACGCATCATCAAATTCTTCATTTAATCTTCGTCTCACTAATTCGCAATATTCAGGGACAATGTCAAACCCTATATATCTGCGATTATGTTTTTTTGCCATAACTAAAGTAGATCCACAACCAGCAAAAGGATCTAAAACAACTCCTCCTTCTGGACAGAATACTTGAATGAAGTCTTCAGGAATTTTATCGGGGAATACCGCGGGGTGTTCTCTCTTCAAAGGATTTTTATCTCCTGCCATCAGATAATTCCAAACAGTTCCAGGGCATTTCATAGCATTAATTGGTCGTGTTACTGTTTCGGTAGTTGTCCCATCAGTTCTTCTATTCCCACTTCCAGTCATGACTTTTCCACCATGCTTTGAAGGTATTTTAATAGGTTCTTTGTTGAAAAACTGTGGTTTTTTCCCTTTTAGAAAAACATGCATGTACTCATGATCAACCCTGAATCTTTTACTCCACCATGCACCTTCTATTCCATGTTTTCTATAAATCATAGTTTCAAATAATTTAAAACCTATATTATCACACCAATCAATTGCTGTCTTGAAAGAAGTAAGAGATTTACCAAAATCTTTAGTTTGATCTTGAATAACAACTACTGCTATTCCACCATCTTTTAAAATCCTGAATATTTCTTTTCCTGTTGAATGTAAATCAAATGATAGATTACCTTTATAATCTCTAACTTGATCATAAGGGGGAGAAGTTACAACTAAATCAACAAAATTATCAGGCAACTGTTTCATGCCTTCAATACAATCCAAATTATGTATTTCATTTAATTTCAAAAATTCCTTTATTTCAGTCACATTTTCCATTTTTCTTTTCTCTTTTCTAAATTTTTTCCATTAAATAATCAAGTTTCAAGATAAAATTTGAAGATCTGATTTGCAATGTTCAATATTCGCCGTAAACAAATCAATAAATATTTGAAGCAACCATTTTTTACCTCATATCGATATATAACTACACATTCTTATAAATCTTACGTGTCCATGTAATACTTTAGTATCTTGAAGGTTGGTTGATTATTTTTTTTAATCCAAGTAGTA
>CAZDUE010000009.1:0-21311 GCA_964508575.1 uncultured Methanosarcinales archaeon | reverse complement strand
TATACAGACTCTTGGATGTCTTATCATATTCCTGAATCACAGAAAGAAGCTCGAGTAAAACTATTCATGGCTTATCAAGTAAATTCTAAATTAATGGCAAATGCAAAGAAAGATGCAATATTCATGAACTGCCTTCCAGCAATAAGAGGAATGGAACAGACTTCAGAAGTAATCGATGGACCTAGTTCAGTGGTATTTGACCAGGCAGAGAATAGACTGCATATGCAGAAAGCTCTTATGTTAAAGTTGTTGAGGATTGTTTGATTTTTTCTCCTAGAAAAAAGACCATCTTAAATTTCGCTGTAAAGCTCGTTTATAAGATTCAACAACTTCTAAAGCTTTTACAATTCTTATTCCTGCTCCCAGTTCAAAAACTTGCAAACCTCCTGTAACCAAACCCATTAATCTAAAATCTGGAGTGCAAATCACACTTCCTGAATATCCTGGCTTTGCTAATGAGTGAATGAATTGAATACTCTCCCTTTTTTCTAAAGATGCTTTGTCATCAAAATTAAAACCATTCTGCAGAGCATTAGCATACAACCCAGGAGCTGTAATCAAAGTATTATCCCATTTCACCATAACAGTCAAGGGCATAGAGTCGTAATTATCCAGCTTATTTGAATTGAAAAATTTATATCTCATGGGCTCGCAATCTCCAGGTATGTTAGCTTTTGCAAGAACCATGTCTTTTTCTTTAGTGCAAGCACAAATTCTTTCAATTTTGTAACTTTTATCTTGTAATTTGACAAAAGACTGCTTATAATTAAGAGCATAATCTAAAACATGATTTGCAGTAATAAAAAAACCATCTCTTGTAATTAGAAGTCCACTTCCAATGTGCTGCTTTTCAACAACGACCTCCAAAAGTCCAGATTCAAGATTTGCTTTTGCCTGTTCAGTACTTAAAGTCTCTCCCAAATAGAAGGATTGGATAAATTCATCTAATGCAGAAACTAATTCTTTTTGTCTCTTTATACTTTTACCAAAAATAGCTCTTCTTAATAGATCCATTAAATAAAGGAGATTTTGACCAATATAAAAATCTTATTAATTTAACCACTTTTGAATAATTAAATCTTTATTTTAGAAATCTTCAAACCATTCTTCATCTCTTTTTCAGCTTCTTTCCAAGTTAATAATTTATTCTTAGCTCCTAAATGAGAAATAACAGATTCTGCATTGGAGATTCCAAGATTTATTGAGAACTCTATATCTTGGGTTTTTAAAATTCCAGCAACAAAAGCTGATGAGAAAGCATCACCTGCACCAGTAGTCTCAAGAACTTTTACTTTTCTAGGAATTGCAGAGTACTTAAAATTTCCATCATAGACATAAACTCCTTTTTTTCCATCAGTAATTGCTACAATTTTAGGACCAAGAGAATGAATCTTTTTCAGAGAATTATTGATATTGTCATGTTTGGTCAATAAGAAAGCTTCCTCCTTATTCATTATTATAACATCTGTAATTTCTATCAACTTCTTCAAGAATTTAATCCCTTTAGAAGCAAGATAAGTGCTGGGATTAAAAGCAATCTTCGAACATTTCTTTTTCATATATTCTGCAATTTTTTCTGCAGATTTATAACATGATTCTGTGACTGAAGAAATGTAAAGCAGATTGCAAGATTTTAACTGTCGCTCAGAACAAGAACCAAGAACTCCTCCTGATCCTTTGTAAGTCAATGCAGTCCTATCTTTTGATTTACTGTCTAAAATAACAGAATAAGCAGTATCTCCTTCTATGACTCCGAGGAAATCAACTTTTTCTTTTTTTAATTCTTTTAATACAATAATGCCGTGATCATCTTTTCCAATTCTACCAAAATAAGCTGTTTTTAATCCAAGTCTTGAGAAAGAAACAGCAGCATTAGTTCCTCCACCTCCTGTAAAAATATCAAGCTCATCAATTAAAATCTTAGATCCTAGAGGATATGAAAGATATTCAGAATCTTTTTGCTTTATGATTTTGACCTTATCAGAATTAGTCTTTAAGAAAACATCAATAGTAGCAGAACCTAAAGTTATAACCTTGTACTTTGATTTAAGCATGAAATTTGATATTGATTTAATTGACCTTAACATTAATCAATTTTGGCTATTTCTATTTATATTGTTTGCTGTTTGGATTTCATTCTCACATCCTATCCAAGACATTATGAGCATTAACATTGTTCTCTAAAGATTCGAAACTTTTCCATTTACTTCCTAGTTTTGCTTTAGTTCTTGTCTTTAATATTTCAGCTTCTGAATTCGAAACTCTCGCGAGCTTATCAACTTCAACAAGACCATAAGGATATCCAAGGAAAGTGGCATCTATTGAATTTGCTGCAAGGGAATTCATAATATTTGGAATATCATTATCAATTCCATTAAACACATCTATCCTGAAAGGTCTTGAAGATTTTTCATGAAGTTTTACAAAGTAAATGTCTGCTCTGTGATCTTTATTTTTTGAAGATGCAATTTTATAATTCCACTTCTTAAATTTTGACTTATTAATTTTATCAAGAGCAAAAGAAACAGGAAATCCTTTATCTGTAATCAAAGTATTTGTCTTGCAGACTCCTAGAACGATACAGTTTTTCTTAATAGATAAATCATATAATTCTTCCAAGTACTTATTCTCATCAGTAAAAGATGCTTGAAGAGAACCGTCAAGAACTATAAGAGCATCAGAATTTTCATTACAGAGTTCAGAAGCAAACTTTAATTCAGCAAATCTCCTTGCAATTCCAGCAACCTTTGATATGTTTGCTCTGTTAATTCCCTCGCGTATTGTTCCATCCATTGAATCAATTTTTATTTCATCCATATTAATATCATTAATACTTGAGTTGCTTGAATTTTCTCCAATTAATTTAGCAGAATAAAATATTTTTCCATCTTCAATATTTGATTTTACAATACAATAACATTGCAGTCTCTTTGCAAAGAGCTTTTGTTTTCCATTATAAGCAACAGCCCCAAGCCTGATTAAGCTCGCAGAGAAACTAGGAGAGGATATTAGCTCAGAGTTTCCACCATCAATAAAAATGCAGTTTTTGATTTCATTTTCTTTGACAGATAATATTTCTTTAAAATCATCTTCACTTAAATCAAAGCAAGCGTATTTAGGATCTGAAAAGAAAACTCTAGATCCAAAATCATCATCTTGTGCATAATTTTTTATCTCGTCAATAAACTCCATGAAATATAGTATCATTGTCAATTATTTAAAGCTAATCAAACTCAATTTCAAAAACTCTTAACGAATCTCAAAACTTCTAATTTTTGCATTTTTACAAAACTTTTTAAACAACTTATAACTTCACGAGTTTATGGTAGAATTAATAATAAGCGAGAAGCCAAAAGCTGCACAGAAAATTGCTGCAGCATTAGCAGATGGAAAAGTAGAAAAAAAAGCAGAAGGCGGAATTTCATATTATACTTTAACACATGATAAAAAAGAAATAATTGTAGTATCAACAGTCGGACACATTTATAGTTTGACAGAAAAAGAAAAAAAATGGGAATATCCAAGATTCGATGTTGAGTGGAAACCAATTTATGAGATTTCTAAGAATGCTGCGCATACTAAAAAGTATCTGGATCTTATAAAAAAGGTTGCTAAAAAAGCAGATACTTTTACAGTAGCTTGCGACTATGATGTAGAAGGAGAAACAATAGGATTGAATATAATAAGATATGCGTGCAAGAAAAAAGACGCTCAAAGAATGAAGTTTTCTACTTTAACAGAACCAGACTTAGTGAGTGCTTACAAGAATAAATCTAAAACAATAGATTGGGGGATGGCAAATTCTGGACTTACAAGGCATGAGCTTGACTGGTATTATGGAATAAACGTCTCGAGAGCTTTGATGTCTGCTATCAAGAAAGCAGGGAGCTGGAAAATACTAAGTGCAGGAAGAGTTCAAGGACCTAGTCTTAAATTAGTTGTTGATAAAGAAAAAGAAATACAGGCATTTAAGCCAGAGCCGTTTTGGGAAATCGAGCTTTTAGGAGAAGTAAAAACTGGAGAAATATCAGCGTGGCATTCTGAAGATAAAATCTTCGAGAGAAAGAGAGCAGAAGAAATCATGCAGAAAATTGAAGGAAAAAAAGCAACAGTCAAGAGTGTTGAAAGATCCGAGTATAAACAAGCACCTCCTGTTCCGTTTGATCTTACTACATTGCAGACAGAAGCATACAGGTGCTTTAAGTCCAATCCTAAAGAAACTTTAGATATAGCACAAAATCTGTATACTGATGGATTAATTTCATATCCAAGAACAAGCAGCCAGCAGCTTCCTGAGGCAATTGGTTTTAAGAAAATAATGCAAGACATTGGAAAACAAGAAGAATATAGTTTTCATACAAAAATGCTTTTGAAAGGAAAATTAACTCCTAATAATGGAAAAAAAACAGATCCGGCACATCCAGCAATCTATCCGACTGGAATTGCTCCAAAAAAACTAGACGGAAGAAAAGCAAAAGTTTACGACCTAATAACTCGCAGATTCCTAGCAACATTTGGAGAGTCAGCGATCAGAGAAACAATGACAATAAAGATAGATGTTAATGCTGAAGTTTTCATAGCAAAGGGCTCTAGAACAAAATTTCCAGGATGGCATGAACTCTATAAATATGTAGCTCTTAAAGACGAAACACTTCCTGATGTAAAAGAAGGAGAAAATGTAAAAGTAAAAGACATAGTTATGCATGATAAAGAGACTTCTCCTCCAAAGAGATATACTCAGGCATCAATTGTTCGCGAACTAGAATCAAGAAATCTAGGAACTAAGGCGACTCGTGCTACTGTTGTTCAGACACTCTATGACAGAAGTTATGTGATGAATGATCCAATACAGGCAACTGACTTAGGAATGAGCACTAGCGACATACTAGAAAAGTATATTCCAGAAATTGTTGATGAAGAATTAACAAGAAATTTTGAAGTAGAGATGGAAGAAATACAAGAAGGCAAAAAGGAACCCTCAGCCGTATTTGAAAAAGCTAAAGACGTATTAACAAAAGTCCTCGAAAGATTCAAGAAAAAAGAAAAGTCAGTTGGCGAAGAATTACAGAAAGCAACTAAAGAAACTCGCGCAGAAATGACAGAATTAGGAAAATGCAATAAATGCGCTGAAGGAAAATTAGTATTAAGAAAAGGAAGATTCGGACTGTTTGTTGCCTGTAATAAATATCCAGAATGCAAAAATACTTTTGCACTCCCAAGTAATGCACTAATAAAGCCCTCAAAAGAAGCTTGCCCACAATGTGGAATGCCTACTGTTTTAGTAATAAGAAAAGCCAAGCAGCCTCAGGAAGTGTGCATAAGCTCATCATGTCCATCAAAGAAGATTGATCATTCTAAATTTACTGAGAAACAATGTCCTCGGTGCAAAGCAGGAAATGTCAAGATTCGTCCAGGATTCTTTGGAGAATTCGCTGCCTGTGATACGTATCCTAAATGCCGATATACTGAGAAGGTCGAGTGACTTTTTAATATTTTTTTCATTTCGCTTTCATATATGACTAAGATATAATCAATTAAAACTCAAGAAGAAGCATCGCCTAAAAAGAAGCTCATGATAAAAAATACAAGACCAATACCTATTATTATTCCTGCCATTATTTTGGGAAATAACAGTATCTGCGAGATAATTCTAACAATTATTGGAGTAAGTCCTTGAACTGCAAAATTCGGAACATCCAAAAGATTTGAAACAATCCCGGGAATCATTCCAGAGCTGTAATATATTATTCCAAAAATAGAGCTTCCTGCCAGGATAAAAGAAATTCCTGCTGTTTTTAAGAACCAGTTAGCTCCTGCCAAAATTAATAAAAGCACAAGAATGACAAACATTAAAGCAATGCTTCCAAAAAAAATCCAGTTAAGAATATTATAATACTTGTGAACACTAATTAAAGAAGAGTTTATCCAATTCCAGTCTATTGTATTTATCTTGTCGTTAACAAGAACTCTTGTTTTTGTGATATTACTGGGAGAAGTTCCATCAGGATATTTGATCTTGATAATGGCTTGAGAAGAAATTTCAGAAAGTTCTGTTAAATCATATTCAGGAGTTATTCCTGTCTTGATAGTTCTGATCCCTTTTTTCATGTTTGGTTCGAATTCTTTTTCAATAATCTCAGGAGTCAACCTGCTGTTTATTTCAGCTTTCAAATCATCTTTTGTCTTTCCAGTTCCATTTATTAATGACTCAAGGTTGTCTGCAAGAATATCTGAAGTGACATTTGAAGAAATTTTGAAACTTTCCTCATAAAAATCATTGTTAAGCTGTTTCTCAAAAAAATTGTAGCTAAAAAACCTGTACTTTGCTGTGCTTGATGAAACAATCAAAGTAACATCTGTGACTAGAAGTACGGTCAGAATAACTACAAAAAATCCTTTCACGATTTTCAGGAACATTGCTCGAATTAGTTGAGCTGAAGTATTTAAGATTTTTGCTAATCTCCACAAAAAACAAAATGTTTAATAACCAAGAGCAAAGCCTGGTTAATGTGGGGAATTGATGTGGAAATATGAATAAATTTTTTATTAAATCAACAAACATGGCGTTCATGATATCTCTACTTATAATTTTACTAATTTCACTTATGATTAATGCATCAGCATCTCAAGTTTCATCAAATGATCTAAAAGAAAAATCAAATAGCATGATTCTACTTGCAGTCTCAGAAAACAACAAGGTCTACGTTGGAAGTGTAGCACAGCTAGAATTAGAAATAAAACCAGGGAAAGGGAGAATATTTCTTGACACAAGTCCAGCATCTAAAATAGATACTCAGCTTTCTACAAGATTTGCTAAGGAGATAGCATGCGATTTTGCTCAGGTAGACTGTTCAAAATATGATTTTTTTTACACAATAAAAGCAGATACAACAATAATAGGAGGTCCAAGTGCAGGGGCTGCAATGGCTGTATTAACAGTATCAACATTAAAAAATATTGATCTTGATAAGAATATTGCAATGACTGGAACAATCAACTCTGGAGAATTAATAGGTCCTGTTGGTGGCTTAAAAGAAAAAATAGAAGCAGCTTCAAATTATGGAATTAAAAAAGTATTGATACCAATGGGCATTTCAAATACTTCAGTATCAAGCAATCCTAACATAAGTCTTGACCTTATGAAATACGGAAAAGAAATAGGAATCGAGGTAAAAGAAGTAGATGATCTTAATCAAGCAATATATGAATTTTCAGGTAAAAGACTTAGAAATTCTTCCTATGATATTGCTGTTGACGATCATTATAAGAGCACAATGAAAAATCTTGCAGGAGCATTATGCAAGAGAAATTCATTATTATTGAAAAATGCATCTTTGATAAATAAATGGACTTCTCAGTTGAGAAAAGAAAGTTCTGAAGCTCAGAATTTGACAAATAACGCAATCTTTGCTTACAAAAAAGAAGATTACTATGCATCCGCAAGCTATTGTTTTGGATCAAATGTGATATATAAATCAATAATTGCTGATATGCAAAACATTACTAGAGAGCAAATATCTGAAAGATCTCGAAGATTATATGGTGATTTGAACAAACTTAAGGCAGAAGTGAGATACTCGAAAATCCAGACCATAAATGATCTTCAAGCTTATTTAGTTGTAAATGAAAGGATCAATGAAGCTTCAAGAATCTTGGAAGAGATTAATAAATCCTTAAGCCCTGATGATGTCAATGGTCCTGCTGATATCAGAGCACAAATAGCACTTGCAGAAGAAAGATACATAAGTGCAAAATCATGGAGCATATTTTTTGGAAAGTCAAGCCAGGATTTCAAGATAAATAATGAGCAGATGGAAAATTTTTGCAGCTTAAAGATTGCAGAGGCACAGCAAAGAATAGAATACGCGAATTTTTTCATACCAAATTCCCTGGGTGAGACAAAATTAATAGTTGACGAGGCGATTGAATCTCAGAGAAAAAAAGATTATGCTTTTTGTATCTATCAGGCAAGCCTTGCTAAAGCACAATCTAATCTTGTTATGAGCGTCATAGGAAGCGAAGACAAGCATGTGGTCTTGCTGGCAGAAAGAAAAATAAATGCTGCTGGAAGAACAATAAATGAACAGGCCTTAAAAGGAAATTTTCCGATAATAGGGTATAGTTATTACGAATATGCGAAAAGTTTGCTTAATTCAAGCAAATATTCTGCTTTGCTTTATGCTGAATACTCTCTTGAACTTTCAGATCTTAGTCCGTATTTTACTAAGGTTGAACCTGATTACTTTAAAGAACCATTAACTTCTTCAAATATAAAACAATCCACTATAATTATTTTCATTTCAGGATTTTTAACAGGGATTATTATTCTAGGGCTGTCTCTATATGCCAATAAAACCCTTTACGAGACTTCCGCGAGGAAGCCCCGCAAAGGGAAAAAGAGGTGATTATAATCTTATAAATTTAATAATTAGCGGTGCTTCAAATTAAAATATCATTATTCTTCTTGTAATATATCTGATGCCCCCACTAACCACTGTAGATTAGTCAATCTAATATATAAACTTTTCGTTTTTAGAGTATTTTAAAGTAGTGACAAGGAAAGGGTTAAAAATGGCAGTAATCTCTTTTTTATAATGCTGGAAAACAAGAATCCAATGGACAAATGCATGAAATGCGGACTTGATCTTTATTATCAAAATCTATGCAGGAAATGTTTCTGCAATTCTACTGAGAAGAAAGTAAGCAAGGAAGCTACTGCTAATTTGCAAAAGAATGACATCATTCTGGTAATTGATGATGGATCAGATCTTGCAAGATTAAACTGGCATTTTCTGAAGTTATTCGCTGAAAAAGTGCCATGCTGTATTGCTTTTGACGATATTGATAGCTTAAGCAATAAAGTAAAAATAAAAGATGAAAAGATAACAATTGCAAATAAAGTAAAAAAAATAATTCCTTGCAACATGGAAGATGAAATCAGAGAGTTTTCTAAATCTTTAGAAGGTGGAAACTTAAAATCATTTCTTAAATCAGAAAGATCAGATAAAAAAATCAAGATACTTCGCACATTGTCAGAAGAAGAATGTTCTAAATATTCAGAAGCAAGAAAAATGAAATATCATATGAGAAAAGAAGCTGATGACCTAATGATCATGATAAATAAGATTGAATCAAAATATCCTGGAAGAAAAATGGGAATGATAAAAACAATGCAGGAATTAAGGAATATTTTCAAGAAAAAAGAAAATTAATCAGACATATCGGAAGATTTTTGGGCAATAACACAAGCAATATAAACCAGAGGATCATAATCTATTGAATGAAAAAAAGAGAAAAAATAGTCATTGTTGTTCTTTTATTTCTTGCAATAATCTGTGCTGCAATATTTGTTCTGGCTTTTATTAATGCTTCAGGATCTTCTGGAAAAGGGTTTGATGGGTTTTCGTTCAATTCTTTAAAAGGAGATTATGTAAAAGATGAATCAGAAGAAGGATATGTCCAAGCATATTTATGTAAAATAGATAATTGTACCAAGATTCTTGTTGAGTTTTTGAACAACTCCGAAAATCCAAAATGCGCTTTTTACGATCTCAATCTTAGAGAAGTCATAAATGTGGTGGAAAAGAAAAATGCTTCTTTAGTGATTGACAATGAAAATGACCTTCAAATTAAAACAAAAAAGAAAAAAGATTCAGATGGATTGATGCACAACAAGTTCTGTGTTTCTCAAGATATTGTGATAACAGGAAGCATGAATCCAACTTATAATGATGCTTACAGGAATGACAATAATCTAGTTATCATAAAATCAAGAACAATTGCCCAAAACTACGAAGCAGAGTTTGATGAAATGTTCTCTGGAACTTTTAAGAAAGGAGGAAAAGTGAAAAATGCAAAAGTATTGTTGACAAGCAATAATAATAACATAACTGTAGAAAATTATTTCTGTCCAGAAGATAATTGTGCTTATAACATCGTCAAAACATTAAGGAAAGCAAATGAAAGCATTTACTTTATGACATTCTCATTCACTCATGATGGAATAACTAAGGCCATGATCGAACAGATTAATCAGAAAAATATAGAAGTCAAGGGAGTTTACGAGACAAAACAGATAAATGAATTTACAGATCTTGAAAAACTAAAGACAGAGGGAGCTGATGTCATTGAAGATAATAACAAGTATAATATGCATCATAAAGTCTTCATAATTGATAAAAAAATAGTAATAACAGGAAGCATGAACCCATCTAATAATGGAGATAAGAATAATGATGAGAATATTGTCATAATCCATGATTCTGAAATTGCTCGCAAGTTTCTGGAAGAATTTGAAAGAGTTTATGGGTGATCATGAGGATTTTTTACAAGAACATGAAAACTATCTGTTCTATCAGGTCCACAAGGTGTAAAACCTGCTCTTCGAGCCATAGCATGATATTCGCTTATTGTCATGAAATAATGTTGAACCCTTGATTCAGCGATTATATTGCCTTTTTTAGAGATTCTATGGACAGCCATTATTTTATCAGAATTCTTTCTTATTGCAACAGTGTACTGATTTTCATCCCCTATATCAAGAGCAACATCAGGATTTCTTTCATCCATCATGTCAATCAGAAACCTTCCCTGAGGATTTAAATGTTCATTTATTGATTTGAAAGACTCTGAAACTTTATCTTTTGGCAAAAAAGATTCAAAATAGTTTTGACCATCTGATTTTATAATGACATGGACTGCACGATAACTAAAGACAGTATCGAACTTTTCATCTAAAGAAAAATTCCCTGCATTTACCTCAAATAATCTTACATTAACACAAGCTTGAGCTATTTTTTTTCTGGCAATTTCAAACATTGGACGGCTGCATTCTATTCCAGTAACATCAAAGCCATCTTCAGCCAATAATATTTCTAAAGTGGCTGTTCCGCTGCCTAATGAAAGAAGTTTCTTGCCTTTAGCAAGTTTTTTAATTAAATCAAGAGCATGAGAATAATCAAAATATCTTGAAGTTATATCATCGTAATATGGCGCAATATCCTCGTAAAATTTTGTCATTATGATGGGGATGGTATCCTATTAAATAATTTTTTGGTGCTATGCACATACTTAAAAATAAGCGTAAGTTTTAAATATCAATTGATATGTTAAAATGACAAATGATAGAAAAAAGTAACACACAAAGAGTTATGGATTTCTTTTTTAAGAATCCGACAAGAGAAGTTTACTTAAGGGAGCTTTCAAGGGAGATGAAGCTTTCCATGCCTGCAATAGTGTTTGCAATAAAAAATCTAAAAAGAGAGGGTTTGGTTTTTGTAAATAAGACAAAAGCCCTTACAAAAGTTAAAGCAAATATTGAAAATAAGGAATTTATCAGATTAAAGAGATTAAGCAATCTGGAAAGTCTTTACGCTTCAGAGCTTGTAGACTATTTGCTAAAAGAATTAAGGCCTTTGGCCATCATTTGCTTCGGCTCTTATTCAAGAGGAGAAGACTTTGAAAAGTCTGATGTTGATATTGCAATAATAAAAGGATCGCAAAAGAACCTAGAGTTTGAAAAATTTGAAAAAAAAATAGGAAGAAAAATATCAGTGCATTTTATTGATTTAAATAAAACAAGTGAAGAATTTAAAAATAATATTCATAACGGAATTGTTTTAGATGGTGCATTATGAAAGATTTTAATTTTTATCTAAAGGAAATGTTTGTAAGAAAAACAAGTCCTGATATTAATTTAGCAATATCTCTTGCAAAAGAGAGCATTGACAGATTGGATGCATCAAAAAAGATGATGAAATTTCTAAAGCCTAAATATTCTCTTGAAAATTCTTATGAATCTATAAGAATGTTGCTTGATGCGATCTTAGAAATGGAAGGATACAAGTCTTACTCTCATGAAGCGTCCATATCTTACATGGTTAATTTAGGATTTTCAATATCTGAAATCAATAAAGTGGATATGCTAAGAAAAGCAAGGAATGGAATAAAATATTATGGTGAAGATGCGACAGAGAATAAGGCTCAAGAGGCTATAAAAACTGCTGAAGAAATTACAAAAAAGCTTTTTGAAAAAAAACCTAAGCTCAAACAACAAAAAATATAAACTAAATTCAAATTCTTCTCAACAATGCCAGACCCAATAATATTAGGAACAATAGGACTAGATGATGTAAAAACTCCTTTTGGAGAAGTAAAATCAGCTCTTGGAGGATCTTCTGTTTACTCTAGTATCGCCGCAAGTTTTTTCTCAAAACCAGGAATCATTGCTCCAGCTGGTCAAGACTTACCAAAAGAATATGAAGAATTCTTAAAATTAAGAGGAATATCATTGCAGGGAGTTGTAAAAAAGGGAAAGAACTTCAGATGGCAAGGTTATTATGAGTATGACATGAATGAAGCTAAAACAATTAATACAGAGCTAAACTCATTAGCAGATTTTAATCCAATAATTCCAGAAGAATATAAGAAAGCAAAATATGTTTTCTTAGCGAATATAGATCCTGAGATACAGATAAAAGTTCTAAAGCAGATAGAAAAACCAAAGTTTGTAATGATAGATTCAATGAACTTCTGGATTCAGATAAAAAGAGAAAAGTTACTTGAGGCAATGTCAAAAGCTGATGCTATATTATTAAATGAAGGAGAAGCAAGAATGTTATTCAAAACTCCAAGCTTAGTGAAAGCAGGAAGACAAATGCTTGATCTTGGCGTTAGATACGCAATAATAAAAAAAGGAGAGCACGGATCATTATTATTTTCTGATAATTCCTATTTTAATGCTCCAGGATATCCACTAGAAGATGTAGTAGATCCAACCGGAGCAGGAGATAGTTTTGCAGGAGCAATTATAGGATACTTGTCAAAAACTCAAGATCTCTCGGAAAAAAACATGAGAAGGGCAATAGTTTACGGAAGTACAATAGCTAGTTTTAATGCAGAAGGATTTTCAGTAAATAACTTGAAAAATTTAACAATGCAAAAGATAGAGAAAAGATTTGAAGAATTTAAGAAGTTTAGGGAGTTTTGAAGATTAAATAATTATAATCTAAAAATAAAAAATCATAACTGCTTTTAAGCTGTTCGTTTTGGCAACAGGTAAACATTTCTAAAATCAATTAACTTAAAATCCGTATCTTTTTTATAAATTCTTCTGACTAATGATTTATTTCATTCAGGTTAAAGTTAATAATAGTTACAGCTGTATCTGAATTATAGATGCAATTGTAACCATAAAATTTATATATATGAATGAATTACTACACCTGTAGCAGTTATTTATTACAGATGTACTATGAAAATTGAAACACATTTAGAACAATTAAAAGAAAGCCTAGAAATGATAGATGAAAGCATAAAAAAGGGCATAGAAAAAAGACAAAGGACTATAGGATTTCACACTTCAGCTGCAGCTTCAGATCTTCTTGAAATATATTTACATAAAAAAAATTTGATAGATCCAGGATTTAATATAAAACATGAGTGGCTTAAAGCAGATAATAAAGTTAAAGATAAATTTTCATTTGAATTTGAAAGAAAATCTGAAATTTTAGCACTTATGAAAAAGATTGAAGAAAAAAGAAATACTTTGTGCTATGGAAAACTTCAGGAAAAGAAAATTATTCAAGAAACACTTAATGATTTTAACAATCTTAAAACAATATTCAAGGAGCTTGGAATTAATGAATTCTAAACTAATTGCATATTCAATGGATTTTGCATCATATCTTATTGAGAAAAAAAAGAACGATATAAATCAAATAATATTATTTGGCTCAGTGGCAAGAGAAGAGGCAGATAAAGATAGTGATGTTGATATTTTTGTTGAAATATTAAAAGAAGATGAAAAATTAGAGAACGAAATAAAAAATATTTCCCAAGAATTTATGGAGTCAACTAAAGCAACTAATTACTGGAAATTACTTGGAATAAAAAACGAAATCAGCCCTACTGTTGGAACATTTGATGACTGGGAAAAACTAAAGCCAAGCATTATAGCAAATGGGATTACTCTTTATGGAAAATTCAAGCAGGATGTAAAAGGAGAGCATATAACTTTTTTTACCTGGGAGAATATAAAACCTGAATCAAAAAGAGTACTCTTCAACAAACAAATATTTGGTTATTCTCAAGGAAATAAATATTATGAAGGAATGATTGACAAGTATAAAGGAGAAAGATTAGGAAAGGGCTGCATTGTTGTTCCATCAGAATATACTGTTGTTTTCCACAAGCTCTTTAAAAAAAATGAGATAACTGTTAAGATAAAAAGAGTTGTGGAGTATTGATAAACTGTTGAGTAAAATTACATTTTGCATGGTTCTTATATGCGAGCAAACTTTACAGTTTGCATGTACCACATCTTAAAATCTGAGAACGTGTTACTATTCAATATTCAACAACAAGATTTATATTATTGCTAAAGCTCCCGCAATTTTATGCAAGAAGTAAAAGATGTAGTTTGGGGTTTAGATGGACTCGAGAGCAGTGTTCTTGAATTAAAATTAGATGATCCTGTTGAAGAAATGGACATAGGTCAAGTAAAAGCATTACTTCATCATTTTGACACAGAATTAAGTTTTCTGGAAGAGGAGACAGATTTGGATGCGTTTTTGGACAAAGGCGGAAAAGATAGTTCTAGAAAAGATAAAAATAAAGAGGCAGAGAGAAGAAAATTAGAAATCAGTGCTCAGGATGGATTGTATTCCAGATTATTAGATAGATTTGAAGCATTAGCCATAAACCCTTTAGATTTGAGAGCGGTTGAATTAAGAAAACATCAAATGATCTATGATTTAGTTTTGGGAGGATCAGAATTTAACGATGCTTCAAAGGCAGTTGGAAAAGTGTATAGAGAAAAACAGTTACAAGTTAATGGTGATTTAGTTGGAATTTCAAAAATAATGCAGCTTGTGCAGGGGGATCATTCAGAAACAATTAGAAGAGCTGCTTATTTTGCACTTAGAGAATTGGATGATCTTGAAGCTTCTTTGCATGCACAAGTGGGTATTATAAATGGAATCATAAGAACAACAGATAAAGGTTTTACCAATATAATTGATGTAAGAACATACTGTTGTGAATCAGTTTCTTCTCAAGATTTGAAAGCCCTTATTTTTAGATTTGTTAATGAAACAAAAAGTATATTTAATGCATTATATCATGAATTAATAAGTGATACTTCAGTTAATCCTTGGGATTCATCTTATTTAAGTATATTGAAAGATCCTTTTTCAAAATTAAATGTGCCTCAAGATCCAAAAGAACTTTTCAATATTGCATTGAGCATATTGGTTGATTTAGGCTACGAAAGAAATTTCATAAAAGATTTTTATAATCCTGAAAGACCAGGAGTTTTCTTAGATATTGAGCAAAGAGACGGAAAAAAGTCAGGAGCTGCAACATTTTCTCTTGGTCCTTTCTCAAAAGGAAAAAATATGCTTTATTATGATCCCACTGTTTTTGTTCCAAATCCTAGAAGAAGATGGACTGTTTTTCCTCATGAGTTAGGTCATGGAATTCATCACGAGTTTAGCAGAAGAGAAGGTCAAGATGCTATATTTTATGATGAGCCTGTAAATTCCTCTGAAACATTCTCATTCTTCCATGAAAGTGCAGCATCTTCTCCTGAAGCACTTAAAAAATATTTAGGAATAAATTATTCTGATGCATCTGTATTAGCAAAATGGGAATTGTTCAAGTCTCTTGCGCAGATCTATACGAGTGCAGCAATAACTCTAGGAGAGATTGGAATGCATGTTGACGGTCCTTTATATGCAAGAGAAAGATTTTTTGAAGCAGAAACTCTTACAAGAGCAGAAAATATTAGATCATTTTCAGAATCTTCAAGCTACACATCAACCCCTCATTTGCACGCTGTTCCAGGATATTATTTAGGTTATTTCTTAGCTCATCTTAATCAGGTTGCTCTTACTCATTCAATAAAACAAGAACTAGGAACTTTATTTCATCCAAAAACAGCAAGAATATTAACTGAAAAATTAATGATAGGCAATGTTGCTCCAATACATGAAAGAATCGCTTCAGTAACAGGAATATCAGATACTTTAACAGGATCAATAGAATATTTTAGAACATTTTATAGTGAATTGAATCGATAAGTATTCACAACTCCTCTTTAATCTCAGTTTTAGATAAAATCGTTCTAATTTTTTAATAATATCTTTTTTTATCCTAACAGCCACTTGACAACATTTGTTACGATAATATTTTCAACTTTTTCTTCAGCATTTAATGAAATTATGATAAAAGTCAAATTATTTATAAATATCTCCTTTTTGGAAGGAAATAATTTGAGATTTCTTTCTTTTTAAAAGGAAATAATGGGCGACTATGATATTCTCACAACTCCTCTTTAATCTCAACTGTTGAAATCATTGTTGTAGTTGTCTCGATATCATGGCTCTTTCTGAATTTTATTATGAATTCGTTAAATTCCTCGATGTTGTTGAATTTTAATTTCATCATTAAGTCATAATCTCCTGTAATTCCAAATACCTCTCGGATACAAGAATCACGAAATGTTTTCTCATCAAGAATTGTCTGAGGTTTTGTTTTTACAAGCATGAATACAATGAAGTTCTGACTTGATAATTTATTGTTAAGCTTTACAGTATATTTCTCAATAACTCCATCATCTCTTAATTTTTGCAATCTCTTGTGCACTGTACTTGGGCGTATTTTTGTTTTTTTGCCAATATCCTTGACAGTAGCTCTTGAGTTATTAACGAGTTCTCTGATTATTAGCTGATCTTTTTTGTCCATTTTAGATAAGAGAGCCTCCAAGAATAAGATCCATTAGGGGGCAGATCTACAGGAGGCCTCTTTTTGTGGATAAACTATCTATCTTATATATAAATATTTGCATATTTTTACTTTTTTTAGATTAAAGTGGATATTTTCCACTATTTTTGAGAAAAAGATAAAAAACTTCCAGAAAATACTAAGAATTATGATAAAGGCAGTTATATTTGACATGGATGGGATTTTGATACTTAGCGAAGGAATTCACGTAGATTCTACAAAGAAAGCATTTCTTAAACATGGGATGATGCTAAATAGCGAAGATGAGAAGCTAGTAGTTGGAAGAACAAGTCCTGATGCATTAAGGATTCTTATGAAAAAATACAATGTAGAAGATAAACTGTTTGAACATCTGCTTAATGAAAAAAGAGCATTTTACCGCGAGGAATATTCTCAAGTACAATTAAGAGAAGGGATAAAAGAAACTCTTAGCAATTTGAGCAAAAAATATAGAATGGGGTTAGCGACAAATTCTTCAAAGCACTATGCTGAAACAACATTGAAAAGATTGCCTAATGTGTTTGAAAAAATAGCAACAGGAGACGAAGTAGAAAAACCAAAACCATATCCTGATGTTTATCTGAAGATTCTTGAGAAAATGAAAATTTCTGCAGAAGAATGCATAGTAATAGAAGATAGTGTTGTTGGAGTTGCAAGTGCAAAAGCAGCAGGAATTAAAGCAATTGCCTGCCCTAATGAATACACGATAAATGGAGATTTTTCAAAAGCAGACATTGTTGTTAATGAGCTCAGTAAGATAAATATTGAATTGATAGAAAAATTGAATGCTGATAAGAATAAAAGTAAAATGATGAATTAAGAATAAATAAAAATTAAAAAAATAAAAACAAATGGTGGGAAAATGGATAAGTCAAAAACATATGAAGTTAAAGATATAAAATTAGCAGAACAGGGAAAAAAGAACATAGAATGGGCTGAAATGCAGATGGGTGCATTACTTGAAGTGAGAGATAGATTTGAAAAAGAAAAACCATTCAAGGGAATGACAATAGCAATGGCTCTTCACGTCACTAAAGAAACTGCTGTATTAGTAAGAACATTAAAAGCAGGGGGGGCAGATGTTGCAATAACAGGATGCAATCCGTTATCAACACAGGATGATGTTGCTGCAGCTTTAGCAAAAGAAGGAATAAAAGTCTGGGCTTACAAAGGCGAGAGTAATGAAGATTATTATAGATACTTGAAATATGTAATAGAACAAAATCCTAATATAACAATAGATGATGGCTGTGATCTAGTTACTGAGATACATCTTAAGTATCCTCAACTTTTAAAGAAATTAATAGGAGGAGCTGAAGAGACAACAACAGGGATAATAAGATTAAAGGCAATGGAAAAAGATAATGCCTTAAAGTATCCTGTGATTGCTGTAAATGATAATAAGACTAAACACTTGCTTGATAATTATTATGGAACTGGACAATCAACAATAGATGGAATTCTTAGAGCTACTAGCATACTGATTGCGGGAAAAGATTTTGTTGTTGTCGGCTATGGATCATGCGGAAAAGGAACTGCACTTAGAGCTAAAGGAATGGGCGCTAATGTCATTGTAACAGAAGTCAATCATTTTCGAGCTTTACAAGCAAAATTAGACGGATTTAAAGTAATGCAGATGAAAGACGCAGCTAAAATAGGTGATGTTTTTGTTACTGTGACCGGAAACAAACATGTAATCAAGTTAGAACATATGAAAGTAATGAAAGACAAAGCAATAGTAGCTAACTCAGGACACTTTGATGCAGAAATAGACTATGATGGACTTAAAAAAGCAGCAAAAAAAACTCGCGAGATAAGACCATTAGTAGAAGAATTTACTTTAGCAGATGGAAAAAGAATCATTGCATTAGGAAATTGCCGGCTAGTAAATCTTGCATGCGCTGAAGGACACCCGTCTGAAGTAATGGCAACCTCATTTTGTGGACAAGCACTGAGCTGTGAGTTTTTAGTAAAAAACAAAGGAAAAATAAAACCCTCAGTAATTACTCTGCCTGAAGAGGTTGATGACAAAATTGCTGAACTACAGCTAGAAGCATTAGGAGTCAAAATAGATGTTCTTGACAAAACTCAGTTAGAGTATATGAACAGCTGGAGAGAAGGAACATGAGGTATGAGTCCAATGCAAACATTTTTATATTATTTTTTTATGAATAATGAAAATGTCAGATAAAACAAAAAAAATCAAAATAGTTTATGCATTTTCAACAGTTTTTTTAATATTTTTATTAACACTTTCAGCATGTTCAAAACAAGACACGATTAAATCAAGTGAGAATAATCAGAATTCACAAAATCAAGTAGTTCCTATTTCTATTCCTGATGATATTCCGGTATATCCTGGAGCTAAACAAATAAGCAATGAGCAAGGCAATGATTTTGTGAGAGTGGTATTTTCAGCAGATTCTTCAGTTGAAGAAATAAAGAATTTCTACAATAAAGAAATGCCTGGAAAATGGGCTGTTACAAAAGATTGGTTCAAGCTTGGGAATACAGAACAAAGGTATCATGCAACAGATGACTTCAATGAAGATAAAAAAACTGGAAGAAGTGTCATAATAATAGCAGCTCCTGACAATAAAGATACTGAAAAATCAGTTGTTTCTTTAGTAATTACTGATTTTAACAAGTAGTTCTGTAAAAAAAGAGTGAAAATGGTCCGAAGAAATATAGATGATTTAATCAATGATTTACATATTGGAGTTTCTAAGAAAAAGAAAAATCCAGAGCAAAAAACTGCAGTTGTGCCAACTTCAGATATTCCTGACCAATCATCGTCAAAATCAAAAAATTCTCAGGAAAAAGAGCTTTATGAATTGAAAAATGAGTTTTTAGAAATACAAGATCATAAAATCAATCTCGATTTCATTCCTCCAAAAGAGCATTTGACTATCATTAAACCTCATCTTGCAGATTCTGAAAATTTTGAGATGAAAAAATTACCAGAAAATCTAAGAAAAACTGAAATGAACATTTCAGATATGAAAGAAGCTGAGAATACTGGGAAAAAAATAGGTGCTGGAAAAACTCCAGCAAAGCCAGAAATAAAAATAGAAATTAAAAATGAAGATCAGAAAACAATAACCGAATTTATCAAACTAGATGATAAACACGAAGAACACAAATTACTGCAGGATAATCATGAAGAGATAAAGCTATTAGTTTATGAGGATCCACAAAAAAAAGAGATCGAGCTAAAGAAGAATGAAGAAGTTAAATCACAAGAAAAAACTAAAAAAACTTTCAAAAGCGAAATCAAGAAAATACTAATTATAATGCCGAGAGATGAGATGCACTCAGTACTTGCAACACCCTCCATTAAGATATTAAGGAAACATTTCCCTGAATCAGAGATACACGCGCTGATTAATGAGCAGTCAAAAGGAGTTCTTGAGAATAATCCTCACTTAAACAAGGTAATAACTTCTAATGAAGATCAAGCAAAGCAAGGAATAATGAACCCTCTCGGATTATATAATGACAAAGAATTTTTAAATTCATTAAAAAACGAGAATTATGACGCTGCTATCTCACTGGAAAATGACAGAAAAAGTATTGTACTTACAAATTCAATAAAAGCAAAAAACAGAATCGCGCCAAAAGTGTTTGGATTGAATTTCTTTGTCAATAACAATGTTGAGCTTAATGAAGACTCTCATAAAATAGAACAATACTTGAGCTTGATAAGCCCTTTGATGAATTATAAAAATCCGGCTAACAATTCCGATGCAAATGAATCTAATGAATTAAATCAATCATCAAAAACATTATCAACTTCATCATCTAATAAACCAAATAGCTCACAATTATCAACAGAAGAAAGAAAAGTTGATTTTTTCCTGACTGAAAAAGAAGTAAATCAAGCAAAAAAATTATTGGAAAGTTATGAAAAGCCAATAGTTTGTGTTTCATGCTCTGCTTCTACTATAAACAGGCAGTGGTCTCAAGAAAAATGGGCAGAACTACTATCGAACATGGTCAAATTTCACGGAGCTAAAATAATATTTGTAGGTCATGACATGGATAAAGAATTTGTAAAACACGTTATAGAAAAAATGAAGTACAAAAAAGACGTCAGAAATCTAGTTGATAAAAACTTAAGAGTGAGTGCAGCACTAATAGCAGAATCAGACCTCTTCATAGGAACAAATTCTGAATATTTGCATATTGCAAGAGCATTAAAAACTCCCCTTATTGGTCTTTTTGGCCCTGACAATAATAAACTGTACGGATATCATGAACAAACGTATCGAACAATAAGAAAACATACTGTTTGTGAGTACTGTGATAATCCTAAGCAATTGAAAGACTTAAACCAAAGTTGTCTAAAAGAAATAGACCCCTCAGAAATACTGCCAATAGCTAATGAGTTATTGAGGAAATGAGTTTCTATTTTTTATAAAATTGATTTCTTTTTCTAATAAAATGAATGGAAATTATTAACAAGGTTAAAGCTGCAATTATCATCAATAAGCTCTTGTAACTGCTTTCATATAAAAAAATCGCAGAAG
>CAZDUE010000008.1:10854-21364 GCA_964508575.1 uncultured Methanosarcinales archaeon | reverse complement strand
GAACCTGCACATTCCTCAGACAGAAGAAGCAAGAGCAGAAGCAGAAATACTTATGATGGTACAAACACAGCTTATCAGTCCAAGATATGGATTGAGCGTTATTGGATGCATCCAGGACGCAATAGCTGGAAATTATATTTTAACAAAAAACTTGTCTTTCACAAGAAAAGAAGCAATCGATATATTATATACTATCGGAGTAACTGACTTTTCAAAGTTAAGAAAAAATAATCTTAAAGGAACTGAAGTCTTTAGTGCGTTACTGCCTGATGATTTTAATTTCAGAGGAAAAACAAGATCAGGAGAGGAAGTAATAATTGAAGATGGAATGCTAGTACAAGGATTCCTTGACAGAGCAAACTTGGGAGAAGGATCAGGACTGCTTTTAAGAAATTTGCACCAAAAATACGGTCCTGATAAAACACTAAATATACTTGAAAAAATATTCAAGCTTGGAATAGAGATACTGTTCAGGCATGGATTTACTACAGCAATATCTGACTCTGATCTTCCTGACGAAGCAAACAATAAGCTTGGTGAATTACTTGCGAATGCAGAGAAGGACGTTCAAACATTTATCGCAAGCTA
Source organism: uncultured Methanosarcinales archaeon (assembly GCA_964508575.1). Lineage (GTDB taxonomy): Archaea > Nanobdellota > Nanobdellia > Woesearchaeales > CAZDUE01 > CAZDUE01. The sequence goes on along the minus strand of CAZDUE010000008.1, from coordinate 20,776 downwards.
CAGAGATGGAAGCCTTGAAGCATTTCCTGGAAGAAGCATAGAAGAAACACTTGAACTGAAGATTTTGGAAGTTCTTAACAAAACAAGAAACCAGGCAGGAAAAGTAGTTTCAGAATTCGCTAACAGAGAAGGACACACTCTTGTAATGGCAGAATCAGGATCCAGAGGAAATATAATCAACCTGGCACAGATGGCTGCAGTTGTAGGACAACAAGCTATGAGAGGTAAACGAATAGATAGAGGATATTCTGAAAGAACATTATCTTGCTTCAAGAAAGGAGATCTTGGATCTGACGCACGAGGATTTATAAGCCATGGCTTCAAAGCAGGATTGCATCCAGCAGAATTCTTTTTCGGATCAATGACTGGACGAGACTCTCTGATGGATACTGCATTAAGAACTCCTAAATCAGGATATCTATATAGACGGCTTGCAAATGCACTTCAAGATGTCAAAACAGAATATGATCACACAATAAGAGATGCAAATAAAAGAATAATCCAGTTCAATTACGGCGAAGACGGGATTGATGTTTCAAGAAGTGAAAATGGAAGACTTAATGTTGCAAGAATCATAAGCAACATAAAAGAAAAATAATATCAGCAAAACAAAAAAAATGATAATAACAGAAAACAATGGATGAGGTGTCATGATGAATATTTACAAAGAATACGAAGATAAACTACCCCCAAGGATTATCGATGAGATAAAGGAAAATGTTCCAGCCAATGCATCGCAAACAAAACTTAAAAAAATCTTGGACGTGGTTACAGAGGAATATAACAAAGCAAGAGTGGACCCAGGCGAGTCAGTTGGTTTGGTTGCAGCCGAATCAATAGGAGAGCCAGGAACTCAGATGACTCTTAATACATTCCACTTCGCAGGAGTTTCAGAGATGAACGTCACAGTTGGACTTCCTAGAATCATCGAGATTCTTGACGGAAGAAAAGAGCCAAGCACTCCAATGATGGAAATATATCTTAAAAGTCCGTACAATAAAGGAAAAGACATAAAGAAAATTGCACTATCAATCAAGGAAACAAAAATCAAGGAGATAATATCAGAAATTTCCATGAATATCATCGACCAATCAATAGAGATACAGCTTGATTCTGCAAAGCTCAATGACCTTGAAATTAATGAAACAATAATCTCAAAAATGATCGGAAAATCATTCAAAGGAGTTACTGTAAAATCAGCAAAAGACAATTTGATCGTGGTTAAATTGAAAACAGACCACCCAGTTAATGAGATTTATAAAGTTAAAGAAAAAATAAAAAACATTCATGTAAAAGGAGTTAAAGGAATACTGCAGATCCTTCCTATGAAAAAAGGAGAGGAATTTGTAATTATCACAGGTGGCTCTAATCTTAAAGATGTTTTACAGCTGGAGTTTATTGACAGTTCAAGAACAACTACAAACAACATCTCTGAAATTTCAGATGTGCTTGGAATTGAAGCTGCACGACAATCAATAGTTAATGAGATAACTAAAGTAATAGAGACACAAGGTCTTAATGTTGACATAAGACATATAATGCTAGTCGCGGATACCATGTGCTTATCAGGAGATGTCAAAGGAATAACAAGATACGGAGTAGTGGGAGAAAAAGCATCTGTACTCGCCAGAGCATCTTTTGAAACTCCTATAAAACACGTGATTCAGGCAAGCTTAATAGGTGAGGTTGATCCGCTAAATTCAGTTGTTGAAAACGTGATGCTAAACCAACCAGTTCCTGTAGGAACAGGACTTCCTGGACTTGTGACAAAACTAAGAAAATAATAATTGAATGAAATAAAAAATATCTATCAAGGTGAAAATATGAGCGTAAAAGAAATCAAAGAATCATTAAAAACTGCACACTTAGTCATAGGAAAAGAACAGCTTATCAAGGAGCTAAAAAAAGGAAAGATCAAGAAAGTTTTCTTAAGTTCAAATTGTCCTCAGACACTAAAAAAAAGTTTGGAAAAATATGCACAACTTGCAGAAGCAGAAGTTTCTGGATTAAAAGAAACAAATGTTGAACTGGGAGTAGTATGCAAGAAGCCGTTCTCAATATCTGTAATTGGACTTATAAAATAATAATGAATATGAAGCAAAGGATCAAGAGATATTAAATGCAGACAAAAATAAGATATGATGCGGATTCAATGAAAACAATTACTGTGTTTTCATCAGTAACAGGAGTTCATGCTAAAGACATCATGAAAACAGATACTCTGATCACATTTGTTGTGGATCCTGGAACTCTCGGCAGAGTTTTAGGAAAAAACGCGGCAAATATACGAAGATTAGAAGGATTGTTGAATAGAAAGATTAAAATAGTAGAATTTAATCCGTCAGTGGATAAGTTTATTGCGAATTTAATACTTCCAATAAGAGCAAAACATATTGTTCACGAGAACAACTGTGTAATAATAACTGGACCTGATACTCAGACAAAAGCCAAGCTCATAGGAAGAGAAAGCAGCAATTTAAAACAGATAAAAGCGACAGTCAATAGGTATTTTCAAATATCTGAAATAAAGGTTGTTTGAATATTAAAATTGAAATATTAAAAAAAAATTAAGACAAGAAAAAATAAAAAAACTGAAAAGATTAACAAAAAACAAGAAAAGGTGTTATGATAATGGGAAGTAAATCATCTGGCTTAAGAGCTGCAAAAGCTTTAATTAGGAGAAGATCAAAATCAAGATGGGCTGATAAAAGATTTATCAAAAAAGCTTTGAATTTGAAAAAGAAAGCAGATCCTTTAGAAGGGTCTTCACAAGCAAAAGGAATTGTCCTTGAAAAAGTACAGCTGGAAGCAAAACAGCCAAACTCAGCAATGAGAAAATGTGCTAGAATACAACTAACCAAGAACGGAAGACAAATAACTGCATTCCTGCCAGGAGACGGAGCTACAAAGCTAGTTGACGAGCACGACGAAGTTATTGTCGAATGTATTGGAGGAAAACAAGGAAGAGCAAAAGGCGACCTTCCAGGAGTAAGATGGCAAGTTGTCAAGATAAATGATCAGTCTCTTAAAGCGTTACTCTCAGGAAAACTTGAGAAAGCTAGAAAATAAAATAATTGAAAGATGTGTGATTAATAATGGCAGAACAAATAAAAGCATTCAACAGATGGAGTACAGAAGGAATAACAGTTCAAGATGCAGGACTTAGAGATTACATTACTCTTGATCCGGTAATTGTTCCAAAAACAGGAGCTCGATACTCAGGAAACCGATTCCACAAGTCTCGTGTATTCATTGTTGAAAGATTAATGAATAAACTCATGATTCCAGGACACAGAGCTAAGAAGCATAAAATTTCTTCAGGACACTGCACTGGAAAAGCTCATCAAGTTTATGATATTGTTGAACGATCTCTTGAAAAGATTGAACAGAAAACAAAAGCAAACCCTATCGGTGTTTTTGTTAAAGCATTAGAAAATGCTGCTCCGAGAGAAGAAATAATATCTATTGAATACGGCGGAGCTAGATATCCTAAAGCAGTAGAGTGCGCTCCTCAAAGAAGAATTGATATTGCTTTAAGATTAATGGTCCAAGGCGCCTATAATAAATCTTTTAATTCTAAAAAAAGAATTGAAGATGCTTTAACTGAGGAGATAATGAATGCTTATGGACTGAGTCTTGCGTCTTTTGCAGTTGCAAAGAAATTTGAATTAGAAAGACAAGCAGATAGCAGTAGATGAGCTGTAACATTCAGCATTATTTTTGATTTTTATTCATATTATTTACCTTCTTTGCAAAATTCTGGATGTCTTAAAAGTTCATCAAACATAGCATTTTGTTTTGCTTCATCTCGAGCATAAGATGAAGGGGTTATTGTAATACAATGAAGCCCTTTAGCAGAAGCATTATTTCGAAAATCATGATCTACACCATATACAACAAGATGAATTAGTGGGGATTGTTCTTTAAGCATTCTATTTACAGTAAAATCTTCTCTGTAATCCAAATTACTATAATCTCTTTTTTCATATTCAGCTCTTGCTCTTTCATTAAGCTCTTCAGATTCTGTTATCAAAATATTTATTTTTCCTGCTAAAAAGTAAGATGCAAAAGGTTCAGGAAGCATATCTTGCATTAATTTGTCCAGCTCTTTTTTCTTTTGAGCAGTTCGAGCAAGATTCAAAATTCTTTCCTCTTCTGTTCCTTTATAATTAGCTTTGTCTCTTAATGCATGTTCTATTTCATTTATTTTTTTATTATAATTTTTTATTTTTTCCAGATCATAAAAAGAAGATAAAGTTATTCCTTCTGAATAAACATTTGAAATTCCATATTTTGAAATTAAAGTGTCAAAAATTTTTGCAAAACAATTTCTTTGGTCAGTGCCTCTATAACCCATAGAATAATATCTTTTTTCAAAAGAACCTAAGAATTTAGAAACTTCTCTCTTTTCCTTTCCATTTGGAAGCTTATCTAGATCAGATCTTACATCTTTCATGAATTTTTCTAATCCTGAATCTTCATGAAACATTCTAAGATGAATTAAAACGCTTTCAGCTCCTGGAGCATAAGTTTTTTCAACATTAGAAGCTCCTGGAATTTTATCAGGAAACTCGCGCATTATTTTGTCTGCAAGAGATTCAGATTCTTTTGATTTAATTTTATTTTCAGAAGAATCAGAATTTGATCGTATTTGAACAGAACTTTGAGTGGAAAAAGGAACTCTTGAAACTGGAGCATGATTTGAAGTGTAATTGCTCGCACTTATTGCAATTACAAGCGTTGAAGCAGCAGCAAGCCCCCAGTATAACGGACGCAGTAATAATTGAGAAGCTCTTTTTCCATCATGGTTGATTTTATTCTTTATTCTTTTATCTTTATTGCTCTTAGACATTCAATTTAAAAAAAAACAATATTATTTAAATCTTTTGTTTTGTAATCACTCTACGATGATTAAAACTATTCTTCAATCACAACCAAGTCATTTCCAGAGGTCGTATCTTTTGCAATAAAAACAAGCTTTCCACCAATACTATGAATCGGATTTTCTCGCTCAATCTTATAATTCCTTATCGACCTCCCTTTATATTTGATGAACTTTTCTATTCTACCTTGTTCTGATTCACCTTTTTGGGCAATAAAAGCTAGATTTCCATCAACATCAGCAATATCCGAGATAAAATCATAATCTCTTGCTATAATTTTATCATCGACCACAATCAAGAATTTGCCATTTGAAACATTCCTTGCGGTATAAGCAAGAGTCTCATTGATATTTTCAATTTCAAACACTCCATCATATTCTTTGCCAATCTCTTTAATTCCGGAATTTTCACTATAAGAAACTATAAAATACTTGTTGTCTTTTTGAACAAGAACAAAAAGATGATTTCCAATTTTTTTCAAGCCATAAATCTGGTAATCTTGCAATATCTCTTTTCCGTCAATCACTACAAACTCTTTGCCGTCTCTTGATGCTATAAATACAAGCTTTGAATTATAGTTTGTAAGAAAACTAATACGTTCATAAGGTCCATATTCTTTTATCTTTGAAATTCCATCATTTTGTCTGGAAATTTCTTTCTCAATTACAAAAAGTTTTTTATCTTTTTCAACAGCATACGCGATCTTACTGTTAAAATCTATCACATCAGGGAAGATAAGATCATAAGATTCTTGAGGAATTCCCTTGAGAACAACATAGCTCTTTTCTCCTTTTATGCCGATATAAGCAATATCTTTATTGACTTCAAATATTGAAGATACTGAATCAAACTCATCGCCAAACTCTTTGCCATCAAAAACTGCAAATGACTTATTTCTGTAAACTCCAATATATGCTAGTCTTCCATTAATGCTCTTTGGTGAACTTAAGAACGCATATTTAGAGGTTATTTTTTTATTGCCAACATAAATATCTGATTTTTCAAGAAAAAAACGATCCTGTACTTTAACTCCAACCCCATTCGAGAAAACTAAAGATCCGTTAACATCAACAATGCCTTGATATAAATCACTGAGATTTCTGATCTCTTTGAAGTTAATATCTTCTCTGGGCGAATAACAGCTTGAAATGAACAGCAAGATAAATAATAGAACTACAATTATTAAATACCTCTTTTTTCCCATAAACTCAGCTAAATCTATTTATATTAATAAACATTTCTAAGATTTATAAAATGTTTATTAATATATGTGCATAGCATCTTCAAAATTCCAGACGAAACACAATAAGGAGCTGCGTTCCCGGATGGAGCATCCCCCCGCAACGCTCGTTGATGATTTTAACATCATTGAATTTTGACCTTATGACGCTATGCACATACTGAGATCTTATGCAAAAACAACAAGCCGATAATAAAATCAGATGGAAAATAACCTCTAAAATAGTCATAAAAGTAACTGGAAATGTAAAACGGCTTTTAAAAGGACTAAGCGTTGCAGATGACCCTGATGAAAAGAACGCATTCATCAATTCTTTTGGCAAAATAATTGTTTTGTTTGACCAGATTATTATTGACGATACATTATATCTTGCAATAAATAAACAATTCGAGACAAGACTAAAAGAACATCTTGATAAATATTTAAGATTGAACAAGTCCATAATGGAAAAACTTGATCTTAAAGTGATTCATATTATTGAATGCCCTGTTGAAGATCATGATAAGATTAAAGGAATTAAGATAAAACAAAAAAAAGGAAATCTTATCCTTGTTAAAAATATTCCTGAAAAACTTTTGAGCACACCAGAACTTGATGATGAATCATACAATGCAATAAGAATCGAGAATAACATGTCAGAACAAGGAATCGACTTTGATCAAGAAATGATTTTAAACACTAACTGGAAAGATCTTGTTTCTTACACAAAAGGATGTTATCTCGGACAAGAAGTAATGGCAAGAGTCAAGAACTTAGGCAAGTCTCCGAAGAAAATGATCAGAGTACTGTTTGATAAGCTTCCTGAGAATAACGCAATAATGTCTGAAGGCAAGATTATTGGAAATATAACTTCTTATGCTTACTCGAAAAAGTATGATAAATATATTGCATTCTGCATGGTGAAGAATGAAGATTCTGAGATTGATAATTGTGAAATTTTGAAATAGCTCAGTTATAATTGATTAAAAGTAATTTAATCACAAATTATAAAAAAATTATAATATCATAATAAAAAAAAACAGTACAATAAAAAAAATTAAAAAAAATTAAAACATCCGTTTTTATCTCTACTGCTGCTGCTTTTTCTTTTGCATCATTATTGCAGCAATGATCATTGCAACAATAACAAGTCCAACAATCAAGATTGTTGTTGTAGCGCCACCAGACTTTTTAGGTTCAGCAACAGCTGAATCTTCAGGTGTTTCTTCAGCAACTTCGTTAACAGTTGTTTCTTCAACAACAGATCCTGTTACTCCTTGATCACTTTCTGTAGTGGTTGTCGGAGTTTCAGTTGGTGTTTCAGTTGTTGGAGCCGGCACAACAGCTGCTGAAGTTCCAGACGCTGATCCTACTGCAAATGTACTGAATCCAGGAGTTGTTGCTGTAAATCTTACAGACGAGTTTACTTTTCCAACAAAAGTTGTTGCAAGCTCATCCCATTGTCCAGTCCACCTGAATAATCTTACATCTGCTGTAGTTAAGCTATTGTTTGTCAACCAGTCTTGTTTGACATCAAAAGTTACAGTTGCTGAACTTACATCTGTATTTACAATGCCCACTTTGTTAATTTCCATGTATTTGTAAACTTTTCCTGAAACTTCCTTGGTTATTGTTCCTGGCTTTGCATCAAGCTTCTCAACAGTTATTGTGAAAGTCTTAACAGGATTTGCAACATTAATAACTATTTCTTTAACTGCAAGATCTTTGCTATTTACCTTCATTGAAACTGCTTTTCCTGCTGTGACTTCAGCAAACACTTTACTGACTTTTCCAGTAGTTGCAGCCCCTCCTCCTGCTGCTGCTCCACCACTAGAACCGCCACCGCCTCCTCCACCACTAGAGGAGCTGCTTGATGAACTGGTAGTAGTTGTACTTGCTTTGTAAGAGGAGTGTCCTAATCCTACAGCGTCTGGAATCTTACAGGTTGTTGATGAAGTTGTAAAAGTGCAGTTCAATGAACTTGTTACTGTCTTACAGTTTGAACCGTCATCATCACAGTGCTCAATCTTATTAGCTTTAGTTCCACCTGCTGGAATCTCTACTTCAGTATAATCAAGCCCTAGTTTTTGCTTAGCACTCTGATATTGATTACTGTCCATTCCAAGCAGTCCAGATCCTGTTGTGAACTTTGAAAGGTTGATTGTTGTTTTCTCAAATATATCAACGCCGACAAGCTTTACTGATTGGTTTTCGTTTTTCTTTACAGTGATATTCAAGTCATCCAACTGTTTAGTTGAAGCTTTCAATGCATATGCTCCACTGAAGTTTGACAAGTTAATTTCAGGAATATCCACTTTCCATCCTGTTGGAATTAACAACTTGAAGGTTATGTTTGAATGCTTAACTGCTGTGGTAGCATTCTTACATGAGCTCAATGCACAATTTCCTGAAGGATCACAACTGTACAACTTATAATAGTGTGTTGTATTCGCTGTAAGTCCACTAACACTTGCTTCGTGGTGTGGTCTGAAGTTATTTAGTGTATCACTATCTTGTAATGCAATATCTTTTACTGTTGCGTTTAAAACACTACATGCAGAGTCATTATAGAACCTTAATGTTCCATTTGATGGCTCGTTTGTGTCAAAGATAAATGATAACGAAGTAGGTAGTTTTGTATTTACTTTGTTCCATGCAAAGCTTGGAGAGGAATCATCTCCACTTATTGCGCTAAAACTTCCTGAACAGAAGAATGGATCATAAGCACAATCTTTATCATTACAGTCAGTATCTCCGTCTCCATCATTATCTTTTAAGTCTTTACATGCAGGTCCAAACTCTCCAGGGAAGAATCCAAATTGCTGGAATTTTGTACATTTTGAATTATCCTTGTTAGCTGTTTCTGAACAGTCAACAATCTCTGCATCAATTCCTTTGAAGTCTGCTGATCCAGGACCTACTCTGTCAGAAACTTTTGAAGCATTTCCTGTTTTATTAGCTGAAGCAGCATAAGCTCTCCAACTCTTGGAAACATTTACATTAGTCTGCTCATCTAATGATTCTCGATCAATTGCAAATATTGGTCCATTAACAAATCCACATCCCTTATCTTTACTAGACTTAAATGGAATGTTTGAGCTAGCCCATGCTCCAGAACTGCACTTTTTCATGGTTAAACTTTCAGATAATTTACCATCAGTTGTTAAATTTGCAGAATACCTGAAATAGTATTCAAAGCCAGTTATGTTTATGTTGTCATAGGGTTTGCAACTTCCTGTAGTCTTTCCATCTGTATCAAGATATAGATAGTATCTCGAAGTGTTTCTTCCAGAACCCACAGTTTGTGCTGAACCAAGCTGCACACCTTTGCAGATAGCAGATCCAGACATGCCTGCAGTTGGAATTCCATACATGTAAGCTTCGTCACTTTTCTTTACTCCTAGTCCTTGAATATCTACAAAATCCTGTCCTGGCTCTGTTGCAGTATTAATAACATCACCTGCTAATACTAATGGCGGAGATTCATCCATTCCCTGGAAGAACTGTTGTCCTTGTATTGGATCGCATAATCCTGGAGCAGTCCTTACTCTTGTTGCATTAGTCTTTTTATCTCTCGAGCTTGAGTTTCTCTCAGCAAAGTGCTCAGACAAGTTACCGTTAATTAAAACTGTTGTCTCATTTGCGATGTTCGTAACTTCTCTATCTCCTGCTAAAATATCAAGCTTTAAGTTTGCGATACTAACTTCCCATAATGCTTCTATTATTCCTGTCTTGTTGTTCGCAAAGTAATGCAGTTTCTTGCCACTGCATGAAATATTCTTGTACTTCATGCAAGTTCCAGTTAAACATTTCTTGTCAG
>CAZDUE010000008.1:0-10844 GCA_964508575.1 uncultured Methanosarcinales archaeon | reverse complement strand
CCAGTTGAAACTAACTATTGCTGTTGTATTACAATATAATGTTGAAGTGTTATCAGCAACATTTGTAATATCAGGAAGAGCACCTGCATTCTTCTTTGACATTACAATCCTTACGCGAGAGTTATCTGTTTTATTCAGCATATAATCTGAAACATTATATCCTCCTCTGGGCTGCTGTAATCCAATTGCAAGCCATGCTTCATTAGTATATGTGTAATCATTCTCTTTAGTTGAACCATTTACATGCTTTAAAGGACCAAAGGGCTCTGTGAACCAGAAGCATCTTGAATCTGCTCTGCATGCTGATATATCTCCATCATTTGCAAAACATCCTGAATCCATGCCTCCTCCACTGCCACCAAATCCTCCAAATGCAGCAGGCTGGCACATTCCTCCCTGCCATACTGTTATTCCTGCAGTAAACTTAGTTCCATTAGCTGCTCTACAAGCACTTTGATTAGCTATTGAAAAGTTAAACCATGGTGGCTGACAATTCTGCACAAAGCCACCTTCAAAGCCGCTTGAAAATTTATTTCCTTGCCAGAAACATCCAGCTGCTTTACAAGCAGTTTGGTTATTCTGTACTGATTGGTTCGCACATATTGAAAATGGCTTAAAGTCACAGAAAGCACCTCCTGTGAATCCTCCGCCAAAACTACCTCCTGACATATTCTGGAAGGAACAGAATGGCTTTGATGAGGTACATGCAGTTTTATTTCCATTATTATTTCCAGGATTAAACTTTAGTGAATTAAAACACAGCTCAGCCATTGTTTTGTTCATATCACATCTTGGTTGGGCATTAAAAGTACATGTTTTTCCGTCTGCAAAAGCATTACATAAGCCAGCAGTTGTTAAGGATTTATTCATAAAGCAAAGCTCAAAGCTTTCACCACAGAAATTCCCACCGAATTCTCCTTTAATCCATGAACATCCTCCAGCAGTACAGTTTGCTTGGGCTCCACTGCCATACTTAAAAGTATCATACTGGTAACATCCTTTACCAATACCTCCTCCTCCACAGAACTCATCTGTTCCACACTTAAAGTCAGAACAGTCAGTCAATCCATTATTGTCATTATCAATATTATCATAGCAAATCTCGTAAGATCCTGATACAGGAGTACAAACATTACTTTGAGAGCTCCATGAGCATCCTCCACCTGCTTTAGACAAAGTACAACTAGCTGAACTATCGCATTCTAAACAGTTGTCTGAGCAGCTCTTCTCAGTTTTACCAATGCAGAACTGAGTTGAATTATCCCACCTGCAGCCCTTAGCTGATTTTTGACATGCATCTTTAGCATTTGGAACAAATACGCAGTCACCACATTGAGAGTCACAGCTTCCTCCTCCCTGATTATTAAAGACTGGCTCACACCATCCAAATCCATTGAATGAATTAGTATCAGATCTGAATTTGCACCCATCTTTACTTGCAGTACAAGCAGATTGAGCTTTAGCTGAGCTAGGCCATGCTGATGATTGATTAAACTCGCAAGCAAAACAGGCAGTATCACAAGATTGCAGACCTCCTGAGAACCCACCGAATCCACCGCCACTTCCGTGGTCAAAAGATTTGACAGCAACACCAAACTCGCACCATGTTTCAGAAGTTACTGAATCAGTAATTGGATTGTAAGCTGTTTCTTCTTTCCAGCTCCCTCCTGCACTTAAGCAAGAAGACTCAGATCCAATATCTCCGAAATCATTAAACTTTGCAAAGTCAAAGAATTGGTTTTTACATTCTGACTTAACAGAATCCCAGCCACAAGGCATGTTATAAGTTAAATTAGCAAGCATATTACAGTATGTTTGATTTCTTAATGCTTTAGGAGCTTCGCAATTAAAATCAGGAGGTGTTGGAATTTGAGCCTGTGTTTTTGTTTTATTAGCAACACACTTGTTTGTTGAATTCCATCTGCATAAGCTAGTTTTTTCTGTAAAAGGCTGAGCATTACAGAATGTCTTGTTTATAATATTTGTACAATTAAATCCTGTTTTCATATCAAAGCTCACTCCTGGCTCACATTTACCTTTTCCACTGTTAGAAGCAGAATTCCAGGAGCATTTAGTACTGTTAATTGATTGGCATGCCTTTTTTGGAAGCATTCCGCAATCTGCTGGAGGGAGTTGGAAATCTCCATGCGCATCTCCAAATCCACCTGTTTGACCAGCAATGCATGTCTGAGAATTCCAGAAGCAGCTGTTTGCAAAATCTTGCACACATGTGTCAAATGTTCCATGTGCAGCGCATCCGGATAAGGAACCAATAAACGTGTTATTTCCAGGAACAGTGTTAAACTTGTAAGTAAATGTAATATTATTTCCAGGATTCATTTTAAAGTTATTAACATATAGCACTCCATAATGAAGCCCTATTTTAAAAGCAATAACATCTCCAGGATAAAACGTGGTGTTTTTCTTTGCATAAGAATTATTATTTCCCATGAAATCAACATAAGAGGTTTTAGGGACTTTAAAGAATGAAGTATTAAACTGTTGTGCATTCGTATCGGGTGAAAAGAAATGCAGATTCAGCAGAGTTGCGTTTTTGCCTATAAGCAACTTACCCTGCCAGCCAGTTTCGTTGTCTAATCTGAAATTACCAGAGGCTGATAATGATTGTGAGCTGAAATTAAAGTTTTGTGTAGAATTAATGTTCTTGTCCTTTATAAGAATCGTGCCGTTTATTATCTTAGCACTAACTGATAAAGACATTGACGCTAGACAAATACTTAATACTGCAAAAAATATTGCACAAAATAAAAAAGTTCTTCTTGTGTCCACCACTTTTTTCACCCTTCCTTTTTACTTATTTTAATTATTTAACAGCAATTGTTTGCATTGTTTAATATTTAACAATTGTTTAAAGTTTAAAGTTCCCAAATACACTTTATCGACGAATGATTAAAAACTATTGTTTACTTATTCAGTTTTTATTTATAAAGATTACTAATTTCAAGCTTTTTTCGTCACAAATCATGAAATAATTGTGCATCTGGAAATTATTGCAAAAGTTTTTTAAAGACTTGAAAAATACTAAAAATTGAAGAATTAAAAATAAAACTAAAAAGATCAAGATTACAGTGAGGTATTTTTATGGCAAAACTTACAGCAAAAAACAATGTATCTAAAAAAAGCAAAGTATCTGAAAAGACAAGAAGCTTCGAACATTTTAAATTTGAGAATTTATTAGATGCAAGAAAATTAACTTTCCTGGCTATTTTCTCAATTCTCGCAATATTTGCAATGAACATAAACTTTTCAAAATTAATCGGAGCAGAGAACCAGTTCTTTACATTATTTCAATTCTTTGGTCCAGTAGTTGGAGCATTTCTCGGTCCATTTATTGGAATAATCTCTGTACTGCTTGCAGAAGTTGGGAACATGCTGATATTTCATAAAGCATTCACACTTCTGAATGTTTTAAGATTACTGCCCATGCTTTTTGCTACGTACTATTTTGCAACAAGAAAGGACAAACTAAATTTCAGCAACTGGGCTACAATGATAATTCCATTGATTGCGATTGCAATTTTCATTGCGCATCCTGTCGGAAGAACTGTTTGGTTTTTCAGTTTATTCTGGACAATTCCAATAATTATAACAGTACTGCCTAAAGCTTACAGCAATAACCCCTGGTTGAAAGGACTAGGAGCTACTTTTACTGCACACGCAATAGGCGGAGCAATATGGGTATGGACAGTTCCAATGACTAAAGAAATGTGGATAACATTGATTCCAATAGTAGCTTATGAAAGATTACTTTTTGCTCTTGGAATCGGATGCTCATACTATCTGTTCAACACACTGCTTGACAAAATTGACGAGAAAACTCGAGCAGATGCAGTTCATGTGGATGATTATTATGTTATTGGGAAGAAAAAGATGAGAATCTGAACTGCTTATTTTGGATAACTTATTTTCCAAACTCTTTCCTCAAATCTTGCAGAACCTCTCCAAGAACATAAAGAGAACCACAGATGCATAAATCTTGATTTTCTTTTATCGCAGTATTCACAGCTTCATGAACTGCAGTTTTAGGATTTTCAATAACCGTCACATTAGAAAAATATTTTTTAGCAATTTTCTCAAGATTTTTCACATCCTCACCTTTATAATCTGCCTGACAAAGTATTATTTTACTGGAAACTTTTGATAATCTCTTAAGCATTTTATTATAATCTCTGGCTTTAGAAAAGCCAGCAACAATCAAATAGTCATCTCCGAAATACTTTAAAGTTTTCACTAAAGCTTTCATTCCATCAGGATTATGAGCACCGTCAGCAATTATCTTTGGATGTTTGTAAAGAATTTCAAATCTTCCAGCCCAAACAGCAAATTCAATTCCTTGTTTTATCTCTCTGTCTGAAAGCTTCAGTTCTGCATTTATTGTTCTAATTGTTGTCAAAGCCAACGAAAGATTATCAAGCTGATGATCTCCCAGCATCTTAAAGTTCACTGATATTTCCTGCTCAATTAAATTAGATATCAACAAGTCCTGCCCATCAATCTCCTGAGAAAGACGCTTTATAATAACATCAGACCTGTGCAATTCTGAATTTCTCTCACTACAAACTTTTTCAAATAATTCAGGATTCTGAGCAACAATTGGAATATTCTGCTTAATGATGCCTGCTTTTTCATTTGCAATCTTCTTCTTTGTTTTTCCCAACAAATCCATGTGGTCAAGCCCTATACTGGTAATCACTGAAATTACGGGAGTTACTGTGTTTGTTGCATCTAATCTTCCTCCCAAGCCAGTTTCTATCACTGCATATTTGATTTTATTCTTTGCAAAATAATAATATGCTAAGCCAGTAGTAAACTCAAAAAAAGAGAACTCAGCATTATTCTTTTCTGCAATTTTTCTCATTTCCTTTATGCAAATCTCTAACTCTTCGTCTGTGATGTTTTTTCGTTCTCCTTTTTCAGAGATTGAAATCCTTTCATTAAAACATTCAACATGTGGAGAGATATAAATTCCTGTCTTGTATTTTTGCGACATTATTGAAGCAATTATTGAACAGACTGAACCTTTCCCATTAGTTCCTGCAACATGGATTATTTTGAATTTCTTCTCCGGGTTTCCTAAAATTCTGAGAAGATTCTCAATTCTTTCAAGACCAAGTTTTATTGTTGCTGAATCAAGAGAAAGAAGCCATTCATATTCGTCCATTAAAACTCACTCGCTAAATTTTTCACCATTATCTTTCTTACTATTGTTCTTTTTATCATTATCTTTTTCTATTCTATTACCGAACAATGCTCTTCCAATTCTTACCATGTTTGATCCTTCTTCTGTTGCAATGATAAAATCATCACTCATGCCCATTGAGAGGAATTCAACATCTTCTGACAACTCTTTTGCTTTCTTGAATAATTGTCTCATCTGCTTAAAATATTCTCTTGTTCTTTCTTCATCAACAACAGGAGGAACGGTCATGATGCCTTTTATTTTTATTCCTCTGATTGTCATTATCTGCTTCATGATATCTAAAGCTTCATGAGGATTCACTCCAAATTTCTGAGGCTCCATACCAATATTCACTTCGAGAAAAATATCTGTAATCTTTCCTTTTTCTTCAGATTCTTTACCTATTAACTCAGCAAGATTTAAAGAATCAACACTCTGAATTACGTCAAATAAATCCACTGCTTTTTTGACTTTGTTAGACTGCAAATGACCAATCATATGAAATCTTGCTTTTTTTAATTTTTCTCTTAACTCAGGAATCTTTTCCTCTGCTTCTTGCACTTTAGACTCTGCAAAATCTCTGATTCCAAGATCATAAGCTTGTTCTATCTTATCAGAACTAAACGTTTTTGAAGCAGCAACAAGGATTGCTTTGTCTTTTATAATTTCAAGAATGGTCTCGTAATTTCTTTTAATCACTGATTTATCTGTAGAATCTATGATTGACTTATCATCCAATTCATTATCATTATTCTTATTTTCCGGCATAAACACTCATATGAAACATATTCTAATTTGTTTAAAAGAGTTGTGGTTCTCATTCAGTAAAAAAAAAGCAAACTCACAAATCCTCGTAAATCTTGAATCTTGAACATAACTCCTCTACTTTCTTTTTTACTTGAGAATGCACTGATTCATCACTTATATTATGAATGACTTTAGTGATCATATTACCAATCTCTCTCATTTCATCTTCTTTCATTCCTCTCGTAGTCATTGCAGGAGTTCCTATTCTTATTCCTGAAGGATCAAATGGAGATCTTATATCAAACGGAACCATGTTTTTGTTAACGTAAATTCCTGACTTTTCTAATGCAGATTCAGCTAATTTTCCTGTAACATTTTTATTTGTTAAATCTACAAGCATCAGATGATTGTCTGTTCCATTACTCACGAGAGTAAATCCATTATCCATCAAAGATTCTGCAAGAGCTGCTCCGTTCTTTACAACTTGTTTTTGATAATCAACAAAATCCGGCTGCATTGCTTCTTTAAAAGCAACTGCCTTTGCTGCAATTATATGATCCATTGGACCGCCTTGCATTCCTGGAAAAACAGCTGAATCAATTTTTTTTGCAAGTGTTTTTTTAGGATCTGGTTTAATTCGATCGTCAATCTTGCATAAAGTCATTGCAGATCTTGGACCTCTCAAAGTCTTATGCGTAGTTGTAGTAACAATATCTGCAAAAGGAATTGGATTAGGATGCACTTTTGCAGCGACTAAACCTGCTATGTGCGCCATGTCAACCATAAAATAAGCGCCAACTTCATCAGCTATCTCGCGAAATTTTTTAAAATTTAATTTTCTCGGATAAGCAGAAGCTCCTGCTAGAATTAGTTTTGGCCTTTCCTTTCTTGCAGTCTCTGCAACTTCATCCATGTTAATCATTCCAGTTTCTTTATCAACACCATAAGCTGAAATATTATAGAACTTTCCAGAAAAATTAACAGGGCTACCGTGAGTTAAATGACCTCCATGAGCTAAGTTCATTCCTAATATTTTATCTTTTAACTCGAGAACTGCAAAATATGCTGCAATATTCGCCTGAGATCCAGCGTGAGGCTGAACATTTACGTGCTCTGCTCCAAATAATTTTTTTGCTCTTTCTATTGCAAGATTTTCAGTAATGTCAACAAACTCATTCCCGCCATAATATCGCTTTCCAGGATAACCCTCACTGTATTTGTTTGTAAGAACAGTGCCCATTGCCTGCATTACTGCTTTACTGACAAAATTTTCAGAAGCAATTAATTCAATACCGTGGTTTTGTCGCTTAATTTCATTCCTTATTACTTGAAAAACTTCAGGATCAAAAAACTGAAGATTCTCACTATTCATTGATACTTTAGAACTTTTAAAACTCATATTGCTACTCTCCTTCAAAACAGATTTTGATTCCATCAACTCCACCCCTGCACTCTTATTGCACTCTTATAAAATAAAAAATATTGGCTTGTTTTTATAGTTTGTGGAAAAATATAAATGAAGACGATTTTATTTTATCTAATTTTATTTATTTTTATGCTTTAATCACGTAAAAAAAAACTAAGTACACTCTGAACCAGAACCATCCATACACCTCATTGCTGTTTGTCTTGAGAGATCAGGAGCATAAACGTATCTGTTAAGATTTGTATCAACTAGTTTTCCACCTTCTCCTTCTAATACTCCGACTTCACTAGAGGGAAAAGTCATTTCATTAGTTAAGATAGATTCAGAAATGTCCTCGAATGTAATATCCTTGTTTTGTTTTAATTTATTTCCTAAAGACTCACCAAGATTTTCCATAATCTTAGATGGTTTAAACTCCCAATACATAACAGCTGCAAGGAACAAAGCATTAGGAACTTTAACATTATCATGCAAATCATCTTTATCCTCAGAACCATAAATAACCAAATTATTAAAATGATCTGAAAGAAGATGATCAGTCTCAACAACAACAAACTTATCAGCTGAAATCTCATAAAGCGCATCCCTCAATTCATCAGAAGAAAAACTCCCATCCTTTTCATTAACATTAGGATCAATCAACAACTCATCTGACAAAATTAAACCATTATAACCAAAAAAGAAAGTGTCCTCTTTATTCAACCCAGAAGCATTTTCTAAATAAAACTTAACAGCTTTATTAAAACTGCCATACTTTGAAACAATAGCACCTTTATCAGTATAAGAAAGAACATCAACATCACAATTACCACAATCCTTCAAAGAAAAAATCAAAGAATCAAAAACATGCCCATACTCTTCAGAAGAAGGACTGCCAGGAATACTGCCAAGACCCTTACTATAAGAACCATAACCAGAAACCAACAAAAAATTAACTCTTTTAATAGAAGAACCAACAGCATTCCCAGTCAACAGATTACTTTTTATAACGCTACCAGTCAAAGAATTAGATGAAGAAGCAGACTGAGAACTAGAAGAACTTGAACTATCCGAACTACTAGAACTTGGAAACTTAACATTAACAAAATATGCATTACTCGAATCATGAATCACAAGATTAAATCCATCTTTTCTATTAAAGAACTGTTTTTGCAATGAAACATAAGGACAATTTTTATCATCAGGATTACACTTTATTATCTGATCTCCGATTTCAGATACAATTTCTTTATTTTCACCAAAAGAATTAATTAAGTATGGTTTGTACTCAAAATTAGAAGTTCTATTAAGAACAACAATATAAAAATTACCAATATCATCTAAAGTAAGCGCAACTGAATTAGAAAGAACACTCATTCCATAATCAAATTTAAAAGATTTCTTTTCAACAACATCAAATTCTCCACTATCTTTATTTACTCTCAATTTTTTGTAAACCACTCCGTTATTTTTTTCAGAAACAAGAACATGCATATCCCC
The DNA here is from genome assembly GCA_964508575.1 of uncultured Methanosarcinales archaeon. Taxonomy (GTDB): domain Archaea; phylum Nanobdellota; class Nanobdellia; order Woesearchaeales; family CAZDUE01; genus CAZDUE01. The sequence continues at coordinate 1,992 of CAZDUE010000008.1, read as the reverse complement.
TCTCTTATCTACTAGCGCATCAAGTACACTACCATAAATGATAGCTGGAGAAGTTATAGGAAACTTAACAGGAACAGATAAAGACTTACCATCATACTTAATAACATAATAATCACACCCTAGTGAACCACAAGTCTCATAACATATATCATAACTACAAGTGTTAAGATAACCATAACCCGGAGAGTAATATTGCAATTTATTCTTACTCATTAAAAAACCTATAAAATAAATCTCATTATTATTGCCTGGAACAACATTATACACCCACATATCTTTAAGACCTTCAGGAAGATTTACAGAAGAACTCCAAGTCTTGCCATGATTATCAGAATATATTAAAACATCAGTCTCAATTTTATTAGAAAAACTCCTAAAAGATGCATAAACTCTTCCATCAGGATTTACTGCAATCTTAGATTTATACTTCTTACTAATCAATGAATCACAAGAAACATCAGAATTACTACTAGTACAAGCAAGATTACGCACACTATACTTCTTTGAAAGATCATAAGTCTCACCAATAATTGTACCGCTTCCTACTGTTGACATAGTTTCATCAGGAAATCTATAAAGAACACTCAAAGCATTATCTTTAGTATCATAATACTTAACCACTGGACTTATCAAAGTTGTACTTGTGCTTGAATATTTTTGATTTTTTATTTTTCTAAAACTATTATCATCTTTCATTACTTGCAATATTGCTTTAATTTCACCTTCTAGTTTATCATCATTAACAAGATTATGAAAATATTCATAATAAGTATGCTTAATATAAGGAATAATAATCTTATCAGTATCAAACAAAGAGTAATCATCTAAAGGAGGATGAAAATATTTTATACTAGATAAAGAATGCGTTTCTTTACCAATTCCTTGGAACAATAAATATGATCCTGAATCGTCAGAAAATCCCTTGAATGATTTTGAAGTAAAATAACCTAAATCAGCATCAGACCATGAAGAACCATCAGAAGAACTTGATACTTGCATCTTAAAACTTGGAAGAACATCTTCTTTTGATGCTTCAGAAAACTCATAACTATAAGGTGTAAGCTTATACCCTTCAGTACCATCTGATTGATCTTTCACTGTCCCTGTTTTATAAGAATATGAAACATCTGAAAAATAATTTCTTCTATTCTCCCCCTTAGTTTTTATCTTGTAAACTTTTCCATCAGAATCCATAAACTCGCCAAAATCAGAATAAGTTTTAGTTTTTACACTAATCTCTGGAAACTGCATCGGAATCTCAATACTTTGAAAGTTAATAACACCAGGCGTATCATCCTCAGAAGAAGAACTTGAATCGTCGTTAACAACATTCCCAGTTAAGGAATCAACTCCAATTACTGAGGCAGTCAACCTGTTACTTGTAGCACACTTTCTAAAACCCTCTGAAGCAAGATAATTTTGATTTATCTTCAACTCAAAAACTTTATTTTTTAAAGAAGATGGAACATTAAAAGTAAAAATTGTAACCCCTTCAGACAAATTAACACCTTGATCACCAGAAGAACTAATAACATTTGCTGTCAAGGCGTTGCCTGTTGATGTATTAGCTGCCATAAAACCCGTGACACATTTCTTAAAACCGCCATTACTGGAAACTTCAGATATGGGATAAAATGTAAAAAAGGAAGAATTAGACTCTAAACCTAATTCAACTGGAAGCTTACCAACACCTCTATTTTTAATCTCAACCTTTAAAGACAAATTAGAACCTCTTTGAAAAAGACCACTGCTAACTATACCACCAGTCAAAGAATTACCCGAAGAACCAACACTATTATCAGATTGAAAAGCCAAAACACTAACATTTAAACTTCTATCCTTACTAACAACATAACTACTAGCACAATTCTTAAAACCATCACTAATAATATTACCCGTAATCCCATTATCAGAACCATGGGCAGAACCAGGAACAGCATAAACAGCTGAAGAAGTCAACTCATTCTTCTCAACATCATAAAACTCCAAATA
>CAZDUE010000007.1:5112-21521 GCA_964508575.1 uncultured Methanosarcinales archaeon | reverse complement strand
AATTTCTTTCAGCATGCTTCAAATCCTCTTCAAATGCATTTTTATGAAAGCTAACATGATCATCTTTTTCTGTTGCTGGAATTTGAATCCATTGATATTCTTCATTAGATTCATCCTTATTATTTTCAAACTTTTCTTTTATCTTACTTTCATCTTCAATTTTTACCACTTTAGTGGATTTAAATTTGATATATTTATAAATATTTCCACTTTAGTGGTTATTTTAGGGCACTTTAGTGGAATTAAAATAATTAACTGATTTTCAAAAGTCAAAAGGGTATTCTTGGATCAAACTTCTAATTTCATCTTTTTGTTTTTTTGTTAATTTCCATTCAGAAATATTTTTTAAAAACTCGGCTTGTTCAGATTATGAATATGATCAATTCTATGAATGTTTTTGAAGGATGGCTTGCTTATGCAAAAAATGAAAACACAAGAAAGGTTAGAATGAAAATATGTAAGAATATCTATGCGCATTGCTCTGGCAAAATCTCTTTATTAGAAATTGACATATTATTAAAATGCTAAATGTAAGTTGAAAACAGAATAATTTAAATACCTCTCTTAGTATCGTTTATTTTTGATAATTAAATGAATCAAAAAAGTTCTCAAAATCATCCTAAAGCGAAATTAATTCTCGAGGACGGTTCTATCTTTTCTGGTTATTCTTTTGGATTTCCAAAGTCTTGTTCAGGAGAAGTAGTATTTAGTACAGGGATGGTCGGCTATCCCCAGTCTATGACAGATCCTAGTTATGCTGGACAAATTTTAGTATTTACTTATCCATTAATCGGAAATTATGGAGTTCCAAACAACTCGAAAGATAATAATGGAATTCTCGAGAACTTTGAGTCTGATAAAATCTGGACTACGGCAATAGTTGTTTCTGAATACTCAGAATATTATGATCATTGGAAGGCAAAGAAATCTCTGCAAGATTGGATGATTGAAAATAAAGTCCCTGGAATTTTTGGAATTGACACAAGAGCGTTGACAATTAAAATCAGAGAACATGGTGTGATGCTTGGTAAAGTTGTAATTGATCCTGATTCTGATGATTCAATTGAACTTGTGGATCCTAATAAAGAAAATCTAGTTGCTAAAGTTTCTAGAAAACAAGTTGAAAATTATGGATTAGAAAAAGCAAAGTACAAAATTGTTGCAGTAGACTGCGGAATGAAAAATAATATATTACGATGCTTATTAGAAAAAGATATTTCAATTACAGTAGTTTCATGGGATTATGATTTTAATAAACTAGAATTTGATGGTCTTTTCCTGGCAAATGGTCCTGGAGATCCAACAATGTGCACTAAAACAATAGAACATATAAAAATTGCGATGAAAAACAAAAAGCCAATTTTTGGAATTTGTCTTGGAAATCAATTACTAGCGTTAGCAGCAGGAGCTAAGACTTACAAATTAAAATACGGACATAGAAGCCAGAACCAGCCTGCTGTTTCAAATGGAAGAGCTTACATCACATCACAGAATCATGGTTTTGCAGTTGATAAAAAAACATTGCCAAGTGATTGGGAAGAGAGTTTTTACAATGCAAATGATTTTACAAACGAAGGGATAAAACATAAAACTCTTCCATTCTTTTCATGCCAATTTCATCCAGAAGGAAGCTGTGGACCAAGAGATACTGACTTTTTATTTGATAATTTTATCAAGATGATGGAGAGAAACAGAAAATGAAAAAAATCAAGAAAGTCCTTATACTTGGAAGTGGAGGATTATCAATCGGACAGGCCGGAGAGTTTGATTTCTCAGGTTCGCAGTGCCTTAAAGCTTTGCGTGAGGAAGGAATTGAAACAATCTTGATAAATCCAAACATTGCGACAATCCAGACTTCTAAAGAAATGGCTGATAAAATTTATTTTCTTCCAATAACACCCTGTTTCGTTGCAAAAGTCATCGAGAAAGAAAAGCCTGATGGCATACTGCTCAGTTTTGGAGGACAAACTGCACTAAATTGTGGGATTTCTCTTGAAGAAAAAGGAATTTTAAAAAAGCATAATGTCCAAGTTCTTGGAACTCCAGTCTCTGCAATAGTTATAACAGAAGATAAAGGATTGTTTGTAGAAGCACTTGAGAAGATTGATGTTAAGACTCCACGAAGTATCACGATAAGTAACGTGACAGATGGAATTGCTGCTGCAAAAAAGATTGGCTTTCCATTAATTATCCGTGCGGGCTTTGCTCTAGGAGGTCTTGGCTCTGGATTTTGCAATAATGAAAAAGAATTGAGGGAATTACTTAACATTGCTCTAGGTCATTCAACCCAAGTTTTAGTTGAAGAATCCTTGCAAGGTTGGAAAGAAATTGAGTACGAAGTTGTCCGAGATTGTTTTGGAAATTGCATGACTGTTTGTAATATGGAAAATTTTGATCCTCTTGGAATTCATACAGGCGAGTCAATAGTTGTTGCGCCTTCTCAGACTTTGACTGACCGCGAGTATCATATGCTTAGAAGCTTATCTATTAAAGTGATTCAGCATCTTGGAATTATTGGAGAGTGCAATATTCAATATGCTTTAGATCCTTATTCAGAGGATTATCGAGTAATAGAAGTTAATGCACGGCTCTCAAGAAGTAGTGCATTAGCAAGTAAAGCTACTGGCTATCCGTTAGCATTAATTGCAGCTAAACTCTCATTAGGAAAAAGTTTGATTGATATTCAAAACCCTGTCACTAAAAGAACAAGTGCTTTCTTTGAGCCTGCTCTGGATTATCTTGTAGTTAAAGTTCCTAGATGGGATACTGAAAAGTTCAGAGATGCTGAAACAAAGATTGGAAGTTCTATGAAAAGTGTTGGAGAAGTAATGGCAATCGGTAGAAAGTTTGAGGAGGCATTACAAAAAGCAATGAGGATGGTTAATCCTAAATTTTCAGGAGTTACAGAAAATATGGAATTTGAAAATCTTGATAATGAATTAAGAAATCCAACTCACAAGAGAATATTTGCAATTTCAAAAGCATTGAAGAAAGGATACTCAATCGAGAAAATTCATGAACTCACAAAAATAGACAAATGGTTCTTGCATAAATTAAAGAACATAATTGATATTGAAAAAGAATTAGAAATACAAAAAAAGTCAGGGAATGAAATCAAAGATATTGATGCTAAGTTATTAAGAAAAGCAAAGCAACATGGTTTTTCAGACAGACAAATATCTTTACTTGCAATGAATAATGGTTCTCTTGAAGGAGAGAAAAAGATCCGAGATCTCAGAAAGAAAAAAGGGATTATTCCTTTCACTAAACAAATAGACACTCTTGCAGGAGAATATCCTTGTGATACGAACTATTTATACATGACTTATAATGCAGTGCAAGATGATATTATCATTGATGAAAAGAATCGCGGAATTATTGTTCTTGGTTCTGGCCCTTACAGTATTGGCTCTAGTGTCGAGTTTGACTGGTGCTCTGTTCAATGCGTTAAAACAATAAGATCAAGGAATATTCCTTCAGTAGTTATAAATTGCAATCCTGAAACTGTTTCTACTGACTACGATGAGTGTGATCGTCTTTATTTTGAGGAATTAACTTACGAGCGAGTTTTAGATATTTATGAAAAAGAAAATAAGCAGAGAGAAAGAGCTCTTGGAATGATTGTTTCAATGGGCGGACAAATTCCTAATAATCTTGCATTGAAGTTAAGCAACTCAGATGTGAAAATTCTCGGAACAGATGCTGAAACAATTGATATGGTTGAAGATCGTCATAAATTTTCCAAGATTCTTGATGAATTAAATGTTGATCAGCCTGGCTGGATTGAAGCTTCTAATTTTAATGAAATTCAAAAATTCTGTTCTAGAGTTGGCTATCCTGTTTTAATCAGACCATCTTATGTTCTTAGTGGTGCTGCAATGCGAGTTGTTTATGATGAAGAAAATCTTCGCGAGTTTATTGCAAAAGCTGTTTCAATTTCTCAAGATCATCCTGTTGTAATTACAAAATTTATTACTGATGCTAAAGAAATAGATGTAGATGTTGTTTCAAAAGATGGCGAAGTTTTAGCGTACGCAATATCAGAACATATTGAAAACGCAGGAGTCCATTCAGGAGATGCGACTCTTGCTACTCCTCCTCAAAAACTTTATGTTGAGACAATGAGAAGAATTAAGAAGATAACAAAACAAGTTATCAATTATCTTAACATCACAGGACCTAGTAATTTTCAGTTCTTAGCTAAAGACAATCATATCAAGATTATCGAGTGCAATCTTCGAGCTTCTCGCAGTTTTCCATTTGTATCTAAAGTTTATAATGTTAATTTTATTGAATTAGCAACTAGAGCAATGATGCCTGAAATTTTTGGAATTAAAGTTTCTAAAATAGACACCAAAGCATTTGATCTAGATTATGTTGGAGTTAAAGCCCCTCAGTTTTCATTTACAAGATTAAGGGGGGCTGATCCTCAATTAGGAGTTGAAATGACATCAACAGGAGAAGTTGCTTGTATTGGTGAGAATTTGCAGGAAGCGTTTCTAAAGTCATTACTATCAACTGGATTTAAGCTTCCTGTCAAGAATATACTCTTATCAACAGGAGATGTTAAACAAAAAACAAAGCTTCTTGATTCTATTAAGTTATTACATGATAAAGGAATGAACCTTTATGCAACTCAAGGAACTGCAGAATTTTACAGAAGCAGCGGAATAAAAATCAACATCTTAAACTGGCCTCTTGAAAATATCAAACCAAATGTTCTTGATTTTATTCGCGAGAAGAAGCTGGACTTAATAATTAACATTCCTAAAAGCAACGAACCAAAAGAATTAACAAATGACTATCACATCAGAAGAGCTGCTGCTGACTTTTCAATTCCGTTAATAACAAATCCAGAATGCGCAAAGCTCTTTGTTGAATCAATCTGCAATTATTCTGAAGATGATCTGGAAGTTAAAAGCTGGAATGAGTATATTGAAGAGTGAGGTTCCTATCTTAATATTATTTTAGAGAGATTTACTTTAATTTTACTTAAACTATCTTAAATTGATTAAATTAACCTCAATCAGTGAATATAAAATTGTAGTATCCATAAACAATATTTATAAATGATATCAATTACTCTCAACCAGATTAATAGTATTTGATGATAAAAATGGATAAGTTAACTATTACTAAACTCAAGAAAACCTTTGAAGATTATGTTCATGAAGCTGAGGGAGTGGAATTCTGGTTCGCAAGGGATTTGCAGAATATTTTAGGATATACTCAATGGAGAAATTTCTTAGCGATAATAGATAAAGCAAAAGAATCTTGCAAAAATGCAGGACAGATAATTACAGACCATTTTGCTGACGTTAGCAAAAAGGTCAAAATAGGGTCTGAAGCTGAAAGAGAAATTGAGGATGTTATGCTTACAAGATATGCTTGTTATCTTACTGCTCAGAATGGAGATCCAAGAAAAGATGAAGTAGCTTTCGCACAAAGCTATTTTGCGGTACAAACAAGAAAACAAGAATTGATAGAGGAAAGGATTGCACTACAAGAAAGATTTGAAGCAAGAAGTAAGCTTATTACATCAGAAACAGAATTATCCAAACTAATATACGAACGCGGAGTTGATGATGCTGGTTTTGCAAGAATACGAAGCAAAGGTGATGAAGCATTATTTGGTGGAAATGACACAAAACGAATGAAACAAAGATTGAAAGTTCCTCAAAATAAACCTTTGGCTGACTTTCTACCAACAGTTACAATTGCGGCTAAGAATTTTGCAACAGAAATAACAAATTTCAATGTAAAACAAAATGATTTACAGGGGGAAAGAAGAATAACAAAAGATCATGTTAAAAATAACAAGGAAATGAGAAGAGTTTTAGCAAAAAATAAAATCATTCCAGAGAACTTGCCTGCTGAAGAAGACATAAAAAAGCTTGAGAGAAAAGTTAAGAAAAATGAAAAAATAATAGCAGATAATTCAAAATATAAGAATAAACTCAAATAAGATATTAGTTATATTATAAAGGAAAAACATTCAAATTCTCAAAAGCTGGAATGAGTATGTTGAAGAGTTAGAAGTAAATATTGAAGATTGAAAAAGTTTAAAAAAAGAAGTGAATATATGTTGAAAAGTGAATTAATGAAAGAACGCCATAAATTAATTGCCTCATCTTATCTTGTTATTGTGAATAAAGATAATATTCTTCTGTCCAGAAGATTTAACACCGGATATGAAGATGGCAATTATGGTTTAGTTGCCGGTCATGTTGAAAAAGATGAAAGTTTTACTCAAGCTGTTATTCGTGAATGCAAAGAAGAGATTGGAATCAAGATTGATACAAACGATCTAAAAGTGGTACATGTAATGCACAGAAGAATTACTGATGAGCGTGTTGATGTTTTTTTCTTATGTGAAAAATGGAAAGGAGAAATAAAAAATTTAGAGCTGAATAAGTGCGATGATCTTAAATGGTTTGACATTAATAAATTGCCTAAAAATATAGTTCCTTATGTTCGTGAAGCGATCAATCATATAATTAATAATAAGCATTACAGTGAGTTTGGATACTAACCTGTTTTATTATCAATCCGACACCCTCACCACAAAATTTAAAAGACATAGATGAATAAGTGAACAATAAGCAGTGGCAGTGCAGTAAGTTTAGTCAGAGAGGTGCAATCATGTCTAATAATGTTAAGTGGTTTAAGGAATTAAGTAAAGATAGTATTTTAGAAACTGGGGGCAAGGGAAATAATCTAGGAATAATGTACAACTTAGGATTGCCTGTCCCTCCTGGATTTGTTGTAACTGCTCAGGCTTATAAGTCTTTTATTGAATCTACTGGAATTGCTTCTGACATTTATACTATTCTTGCGAATTTGAATGTTGATGATAATAATAAATTGCAGGAAGCTTCTGTTAAGATTGGTAATATTATAAAAAGCAAAGAACTGCCAAATCAATTAAAAGAAGAGCTGTTTGAAGCTTATGATTCTTTAGACGAGTCAGAAAATGTTAATGATATGCTGAAAAGCAAGGAAGTTTTTGTAGCAGTACGAAGTTCAGCAACTGCAGAGGATCTACCCAGCATATCAGAGAATGAGCATGTTTTTGTAAGCATAAACAATAAGCCTTTCTTTGGCACAATGAAAGAATTGGGTTCTAAGGTTAAGAGAAATGATGAACTAATGATTCCTGCACTTCATGAGAATAAAGTGCAATGGAAACAGGTCTCAGAAATTTATAGGCATAAAGTTAAAGACAAGAATTTATTTAAAATAACAACTTCTACAGGCAGAGAAATAGTTGTTTCTCCAAACCATTCTTTAATAATTCTTGATGAAAATAACTTAAAGCCTAAAGTTGCAGAGATTGCAGAATTAAAAGGCAATGAAAGAGTTTCTGTGATTAAGAACATTCCAAGATTTAATACTGTTAAATCTATTGATATTCTTGATTATATCACTAAAGATGATGTCATTCAGGAAAATGATGAATTAATGATTAAAAATAATTCTAATAACTGGAAAATACAGCAGGCATTTCCAAGACATGTTAATCTTACAGAAGATTTTGCTTATTTACTTGGATTGTATGCTTCAGAAGGGACTACTTTTGGAACTAATAATATAATTATAACAAATTCAGATGAAGCAGTGATTTCAAAATTAAAAGAATGTTTTGAGCAGCTAGAGCTTAATTCTCAAAATAAGCTGAATAAAGGATCCTTAAGAGTTTATTCTAAAGTACTAGTGCGATTATTAAATGAAAACTGCGGAGTACCAGATTTAGGTAAAAAAGGCAAGGGGAAAACTTGCTACACTAAAAGAATCCCAAACTTCATATTTTCTGCAAGTCCTGAGTCAATAGCAGCTTATTTAAGAGGATGTTTTGATGGAGATGGAACTGTTGAAAAGGATAGTGTTTCTTACACATCAGTATCTGAAGGATTAATATCGGGAATTTGCCTGTTATTAGAAATATTGGATATTGAATTTTATGTTAGAAGAAAAAGAAATAGTATGACCTTAGCAATACCTGCTAAACACATGGAGTTGTTTAATAGAAAAATAGGCTTTTTGCATTCGGAAAAAAATATCAGGCTGCAAAATCTTTTAGTCAAATATAAAAGCGGCAAAATTCATTTTGATGCTAAAAACTCATTTGAAATTTCAAATAATGTTGCTAGGATGATAAGAGAATCTCTTGAAGATAATCTTCCAAAAAGTTTGACTAATGAGTGCTTTTGCTCTTACTGTTACAATAAAGCGAAGAAGAGCAGCAAGTATAAAAATCTTGAGAGATACTACTGTAAGCAATGTGAAAAATCTTTATACGAGAGAGATATAGAAAGATTGGAAGTTGAAAAATATGTTAATTATAATGAAAAAGGTCAATTTATTAAAAATTCAACACCATGGAATGCTTCCATAAATACTCATCCAAATTATGGTATGGACAAATTTAAGCAGATTCTAATTCAGAAGAATCTAGAAGTTGCTCAAGTTTTCGATAACTCAATATTGTGGGATAAAATAAAAAAAATAGAGAAAATTTCTTATGATTCTTGGGTTTATGACTTTACTGTTCCTAATGCTGAAAACTTTTCTGCAGGTATTGGAAGTGTGATAACACACAACTCAAACTCTTTCGCTGGCCAGCAGGCTACTTTTTTGAATATTAAAGGCCATAAGGATTTAGCTAATGCTGTTAGAGAGTGCTGGGCTTCATTATTTACAGCAAGAGCTATTTATTACAGAGTTAAAAATAAGTTTGAGCATCAGAAAGTTTTCATTGCAGTAGTAGTTCAAAAAATGGTTAATTCAGAAGAATCAGGAATAATGTTTTCTATTAATCCTACAACTAATAATGAGAAGGAAATAGTTATTGAAGCTGTTTATGGTTTAGGAGAAGCTATAGTTTCTGGATCTGTTAATCCTAATACTTTTATTGTTGATAAAGATTCTTTAACTATTAAAGATAAGAAGATAAGAGATCAATCTTACAAGATGGTGAAAGATAAGGATGGAAAGAATGTTAATCTTCCATTAGCTGAAGATGAGAAAGGAGAGCAGACAATTTCTAACAATCATATTGTTGAACTCGCACAGCTTGCTAAAAAAATTGAAAAACATTACGGGATGCCTCAAGATATTGAGTGGGCTGTTGAAGGGAAAAAAGTTTATATTGTACAATCAAGAGCTGTGACAACTTTTAAAAAGCAAGTTCAAGAACTAAAAAAAGAATCAGAGGATAAAATAGAGATTGATGCTAAAGTTTTATTGTCAGGAGATCCTGCAAGTCCTGGAATTGCTTCAGGTCCTGTTAAGATCATAAAAGATGCTTCTGAATTAGATAAGATAACTGAAGGAGATATTCTTGTAACTAGCATGACTAATCCTGATATGGTTCCTGCAATGGAGAGAGCTGCTGCAATCATCACAGACATGGGTGGAAGGACATGTTTTTCAGCAGATACGAAAGTTTTAACAGATAAAGGATTTTTGAATATGGTTGAAGTAAATGCATTCTTTGATATGGGTGAATCTTTAAACATTTTTTCCTATAATTATAAAGAAAAAAAGCCAGAGTGGAAAAGAATAATTAATACTTTTAGAAAAAAAGGTCAAGCAATTAGAGTTGCAACTTCTCAAAAAAATGAAATAAGCCATAACTTTTTAGATATTACACAAGACCACAAAATGTTTACGTTTGAAAATAGGAATCTGATTAAAAAATCTATAAAGAATGTACTAGAAAATCAGGAGATGCTCTGCCTAGTTGATAAACTTCCTGATTCTTGCAATATTCAAAATAGACCAAAATTATCATATCTTACAGGAGCATTAGCAAGTGACGGTTATGTAAGAATTGAAAACTACATTACCGGAAATCCCAGAAGAGGCAGTGTTACTTTAATCCAAAAAGAAACTGAACAAAAGTTAGAATTCATTAATACAGTAAAATATAATTTTAATGAAATTTTTGGATATGAATTAAATTCTAAAGGAGAAAAAACTCACGGTGGAGTAATTAGAACTAAATTAATGAGTGGCTCAACAACACAATTTACATGTTCAAGGTTAGAACCTACTTTAAAATTAAAGAGAATGATGAACGACTTAGATAAATGGACTTTAACATTAGATGAAGTTTCATGCTTTAATTTATTAGCTGGATTAATAGATGGTGATGGATGCTTGCATAATAATAGACTTCACATATATGTTGAAAAGGAACATGTATTGCAATCTATTGTTATCGCATGCTTAAAATTAGAAATAATTCCACAAATAACTGTAAATAGAAATATACACCACGTACAGATAGTTGAAAAAATGGAGGAAATATTATCTTATACCAAGAGAGTTAAAGGAGAAATTAAAGAAAGATCTCAAGGTACCAAGCTTTTTTCTGCAAAACAAATATTAGGCGATGTTATTAATGACATAAATTACAAAGGCAGAATAAAACCATATGTTAAGAAAAACTTATTGTTAGATTCTAGAAAACTAGCAGAATGTATTATTCCACTAGCTGATGAAAAATTAAAAAATGAGCTTTTAGAAATTATAAACTCAAATTTACGTATGCATAGAACTAAACAAATTGAAGAATTAGGCATGATCGATGTTTATAATATTGAAGTTTATGGAGAAAGTGAAATGGAAAAGAATTATGTTGTTTTCACCTCTAAATACACTCCATTGTTAGTTTCAAATTGCCACGCAAGCATAGTCTCTCGAGAGATGGGAACTCCTTGTGTTGTTGGAACTGAAAAAGCAACTAAGATTTTGAAAGAAGGAATGATTGTTACAGTTGATGGTCTTCATGGAGCTATTTACGAAGGCAAAGTAGAGATAAAGCATCAAGAGCAAGAGTCTCATTCAGAATTTGTTAATCTTGATACCGTGACAAAAGTAAAAGTTAATTGTGACCTTCCTAAGTTTGCAAGTAAAGCTGCAGCCACAGGAGCTGATGGTGTTGGATTAGCAAGAGTAGAATTCATGATAGTGAATGCAGGAAAACATCCGGCATGGTATATCAAGAATAAAAAAGCTGATGAATATACTCAAGTTTTAGTTGATGGTATTGTTGAGATTGCTAAAAACTTCAAAGATAAGCCAGTATGGGTTAGAACTTCTGACATAAGAACAGATGAATATCGAAATTTAAAAGGTGGAGAAGATGAGCCTCGCGAGATAAATCCTATGATCGGATGGCACGCAATAAGAAGAGGATTAGATGAGCCTGAAATTTTACGAGCAGAGTTTAGAGCAATAAAAAAAATTCACGAGCTTGGATACAAGAATGTTGGAGTTATGCTTCCTTTTATTATAAGAACTGATGAAGTTGTTAAAGCTAAAAAGATAATGCGAGAAATAGGATTAGAACCATTAAAAGATGTGGATTTTGGAATTATGGTTGAAACTCCTGCAGCTTGCTGGATTATCGAAGAACTATGTAAAGAAGGGATTACTTTTGTTAGTTTTGGAACTAATGACCTTACTCAATGTACTCTTGGACTTGATAGAGATAATGGAACAGTTGCTAAATTATTTGATGAAATGCATCCTGCTGTTCTTGGAGAAATTAAAATGGTTATTTCTACTTGCAACAAATACGGAGTTATAACTTCTATATGCGGACAAGCTGGAAGCCGTCCAGAAATGGCAGAATTCCTAGTAAAAACAGGAATCACAAGCATCTCAGCTAATGTCGATGCAGTTCAAAAGATCAAAGCAACAGTTGCAAAGATAGAGCACGAGATACTGGAGAAGACATTGCATCAGGGTTGAGGATGAAATAATTATAAAATCAAAAGTTGTTGAGAAAGGATATGATAAAATAGCAGAAAAATATCATAAAAATAGAGATCAATACAAAAGTAAAAAGCTTCTTACAAAATTTTCTAAGTACGTTAATAAAACTTCAAAAGTCCTTGATCTTGGATGTGGAGCAGGTGTTCCTGTTGCTAAAGTTCTCTCTAAAAAGTATAAAGTTACTGGATAGATTTTGCACAAGGCATGATAGATTTAGCAAAAAAGAATGTATCTAAAGCTAAATTTTTAAAAGTTGACATGACTAAGATGAATTTTAAAGAGAATTCTTTTGATGCAGCAATATCATTTTACGCAATTATTCATGTTCCTAAAGAAAAACATTCTAAAATTTATAAAGACCTTCATAAAATTATCAATCCTGATGGAATAATTTTAGTCAATGCAACTGGTCCAATAGATTGGGAGGGATATGAACAAGATTATTTAGGAATTAAAATGTTCTGGAGTCATTATGGTCCAAAAAAATCTTTGAAAATAATTAAAGATTCAGGTTTTGAAATATTATGGAGCAGTAATTTAAGATTAGGAAAAGAAACACAGTTCTGGATTCTAGCTAGAAATAGGAAATGATTGAAAGACTTAAAAGATCACCGAAAATTCACACAAGACAACCGGAAAATTTTCGACGTCTAGAGTTTCACTACCCACTGGACAAACACCTGCGTGAGATTTATAAACCTGAATACTTACCTTATTGAATGGTGTAATTATGGAACAAGATAAAAGATTAGCAATATTTCAAGGTAAACAAATAAGAAAGACATGGCATAAGGACGAGTGGTGGTTTTCAGTTGTGGATGTAACTAGAGCGCTTACAGATAGCGAAGACCCTCGAAATTATTGGAAAGTGTTAAAACATCGATTAATAGAAGAAGGTGCAAATGAAGTGGTTACAAATTGTAACCAGTTGAAACTAACAGCAGAAGATGGCAAACTAAGAGAAACAGACTGTGTTAACACAGAAGGAGCTTTTAGAATAATCCAGTCAATTCCTTCTAAAAAAGCAGAGCCTTTCAAGTTATGGCTGGCTAAAGTAGGATATGAACGAGTTCAAGAGATAGAAGATCCTGAATTAGCTCAGAAAAGAATGAAAGAAATTTACAGAGCTAAAGGATATTCTGATGAATGGATTGAAAAAAGAGTGAGAGGTATTGCAATAAGAGATGAATTAACTGATGAATGGAAAAACAGAGGAATAAAAGAAGAAAAAGAATTTTCAATATTAACAGCAGAAATAAGCAAAGCTACTTTTGGAATGACTCCAAGCGAATACAGCGAATTCAAAGGGCTTAAAAAAGAAAACTTGCGAGACCATATGAATGATCTTGAACTTATATTCAGCATGCTTGGAGAAAGAGTTTCTACAGAAATAACAAGAAAAGAAGACTCACAAGGATTTCCAGAAGTGGAAGATGCTGCTAAAAGAGGTGGAAAAGTTGCAGGAAATGCTAGAAAAGAAACTGAAAAAGAACTAGGAAGATCTATAACATCAAGAGATAATTATCTTTCTGAACCAGAAAGCAAGAAAAGGATTGAAGCAAAGAAATAATTCATCCATACAAACTCATCCCCTCCCTATCACAACAATCTTCTTGCTCAAGCTTTTATGAATATAGTAATCAAATGATTGTTCTATTTTTAGTCCAGTGCCTTTCAATAATTCTTCAACATCTACATTATTTGAAAATCCAAGGACTGCTTTCTTTTTCAGATTTTGTCCGAGAACTATTAAGAAATCTCTATAAAGAAACTTGCTTAAATGGGTATTCTTTCCGTATGGCAAATCACTCACTATATAGTCTGATTGTCCTATTGTCAATGCATCTCTTTTTTCTAGAGAACAAGTATTTATTCCAAAATATGAAAGATTTTGAGCTGTCTTTGTAATCATGCTATCTGAAAGATCACAGCCCTCACATCTCAATCCAATAAGTCCTGCTTCTATCAGTATTCCTCCTATTCCGCAGAAAGGATCGAGAATTGTTTCTCCTCTTCTAGCAGATGTCAAATTAACCATTGCTCTGGCAAGTTTAGGATTAAGTGAAATTGGCGAGAATCCTGGACGCTTGTGCGCTTTCCTAGATTCAAAATCGTTATTTATATCTTTAATATGCTGAGTGCAGTAAATATTTTTGCCTGATTTTATGAAAACTAGATTAGTTTCAGGATCTTTGAGATTAACTTTAGCTTTTGAATTTTTATAAACTAATGACTGGATAATTTTTTTTTGCTCATCTATAAAATTTCCAGAAAAATCAATTCTGTAACTTTTTAATTTCCATTTATTCTGTTTTATTTTTTCTTCAATGTTGTTTTCATCACAATAAAAAATTATTTGATAAACCGACTTTGCATAAGCCATTCTTTCGAAATCATTCTTGGCTTTTGTCAAAAAAATATTTTCAGAATATTTGTCAAATCTTCCAGAATACAAACTCAAGGATTCAGCTCTTGCAATTTCAATATTATCTCTTGCTAGTATTATGAGGTTCATATTATAATTATCATATTTTACTTATTAAAATTTTGCATTAGTATTCTTAAGAAATTTACTCCTGCTCCAGCTCAATAATGCTTTCATTCGAGAATATCTCTTCCTCGTCAACTCCTATTTCTTTTAGAACTTCATTGGGAACTCCCAAGTCCAAGACATGGACTTTTCCTGCTTTCTCTGACTTAACTCCATATTTTGGCAGTGATAAAGATAATGTATAGTTTGCATTCACGCATGGCTTGTAAGCTTCTCCTGAGTTCGGATCTAATCCTGAGGGTAGATCAATGCTTAAAACTTCTTTTCTTGAATTATTTATCAACTTGATTGCTTCAGAAGGGATTCCTGTTGGATCTCCATTGATATTGTATCCAAATATTGCGTCAATGACAAGTTCCGCTTTTCTCAAGTATTCCTCAAGCTCATTCATCTTCAATATTTTTACCCCTATCTTTTTGCAAGTATCAAGGTGCTGCTGCGAGTTTTCTTTTATCTCTTGAGAGCATACAAAAATTGATACCTTAGCTCCCCAGTTGTGCAAGAATCTTGCAGCTGCAATTCCGTCCCCTCCATTATTGCCTGTTCCTGCGATTACAACTATTCGTTTGTTTTTTACTTCCTGAAGAATTCTTCTGCAAAGTTCAGCAGTTCCGTATCCTGCAAGTTCCATCATCTGTAAAGTTTTGACACCATACTTACTCGTCATCAAGTCGTCTAATTTTTGCATTTGTTGCTTTGTAATGTACATCATTAATATCTCTCTTGATATCTTTTATAATTTTCAATGATTTTAATTTTTTTAGCTGAATCAAAATATATCTATTATTCATTCTCTGAAACTCAGAATTTTACAGTAAAGAAAGTACAAGGGTTATTAAAGCTTGTGGTTTGGCATTATTTTATTTATTACAATAAGAAAGAAAATTTCAGATCAAGAAAAAATTAAAAAAGTGATTTCGTAAAGTATATAAACATCTTCAAACTATACTATTCTTATGGGGCGTGGAAGACCAATAAAATCTGAAGTAAGGCAGAACATTGTTGAGATTCTATCAATATTTGGAAAATTACACGGCTATGATATTGCTAGAGTTTACAAAAAAATCTATCCTTCTGTTACAATGAGAAATATTTACTATAACTTATGCAAGGGTAAAGAAACAGGAGAGTTCCAAGTTGAGCATGTTCGAGTAGAGGATGGAGAGTTCTCCTGGGGAACTAATGCTGAAAAAAAGTATTATGCTCTTGGTCCTAAGGCAGAGCCAAAAGGTCATGGATCTGTAAAGGAATTCTACAATAGAAACAGGCCTCAGGAAGTATTGCAGTAGATGCAAAGTTCAGTCTTGATGTTCTGTAAAAACCTCTTTAATCGCTTCGTATCTTTTCTTCGCGAGTTTCTTGTATTTTGGAAAAAATATTTTTTTATTATAATCTCGATCTATTTTCTTTAACACCCAACTTCTGTATTCTTTAAGACTCTTAGAATGATATCCCCATCTTGTATAAATCAATACAAGATAAAAATCAGTCATTAAATGAGCTAAAGCATCAGCAGTAGCAACTGCCTTGCCTTCTTTTGTTTTTGGTATTTTATCTCGACAACTATGATTAATTATTGCGTCTTTTACAGATTTTATTTTATTCTTGTCATAACTATATCTTTTCATAATTTGCTCAGTCATTTTCAAACTTTCATCCATCAATTCAGGATCATCATCAATTCCGCTGACTCTTGAAATATCATGAAATAACGATGCAAGAACACAAATTTCAACATCTAGCTTATTCTCGCTGGCAATTTTCCTAGAATAATCTACAACAACTTTGACATGTCCTTTAAAGAACCACTTACTCAGGCATTCATCACTGCATGAGCTGTAAAGCTTTTCTACTTCTGCAAATATTTTCTTTAAATTTATATTATTTTTTGATTTTTTCATATTTCAAGATTTTTTTGAGAAAAGCTTCAAGCGCTCCTTCTTTATTCTTAATCTTCATCATCTCATCAATCGTGACCCATTTGAAGTCTTCTGCTTCTTCAGGATCTAGCTTTATCTTTTGCTTTTCTGAATCTTTTAGCTTAACATGAAAGAACATTAGAAGTCTTGATGTT